>DASPIL010000001.1 GCA_035629175.1 Verrucomicrobiia bacterium
CTCTGCCGCCACTCTGTCACGAAGCTTCGTCGCTCCTCTGCACTGTAACGGGCTCGTCTTGTTTTTGTTGATCTTTGCATTGACCGCAACCTTAACCCATCCCGGCTCGCTCAAGAAGGACGCCCGCCGCTTACCGCTTACGAAACTTCGAACAGCAGCACCGGAGTTTCTGGCCCAGGAACTCGCTCAATTGGTACGGCTCAAATCCGGCGCATTCCCGGACGACATCGCAATCGCCACGGCCAATATCCTTTGAATACGTGAAGGCCAAAATTTTACAAAACGGACTTTCGACGAGAACGAATCACTGTCTTGTCAACGCTGGTATTCCAATTACCAAGGAAGCACTTGCCCGCCTGCGTAAGTCCGGAAAACTTTACCCTTATCGATGGCCGCCCAACTACGGAACAAAGACTCACAAGGAAGTCTGTCGTTGGGCTGGGGTTGACTGGAAGAACATGCAGCCCGCCCCAAATGATGGTGACGCTGCCCCTTTTTCAGACAATGGGCTATCTTATCGTGCAAATCGTTGCCTGTCGCGCTCGGGGGATTCCTACAACAAAGGAATCAGATCGGGACGCAATTCGAGACGTCGCTCTTTTCCCAGGCAAGCGCCCCAGCACTTATTGACAGAAGACTCATCTCGAGTTGTGCCGGTGGGTTGGCATTGAGTGATTTACAAAGCCGACACTTGTAACTTAAGAGAGGCATTGAGAGCCGAGCGCTAAGAACTGTTGATTATGACTCGAACGACGGAAAAGGTGATGAACTGGTTCGGGCCTGCCGCGTTTTACGCCCCGAACTGGTAATTATTGCGGGTTCTTCACATGATGTCGGGAATGGTGCTCGCCTCAGACCAGGGGCGTCTCCGTCATCTGTGGCAAGATGGAGTTTAATCGGATCGGAAACATTATCAAAAAGCTGGAATGAAATAAATATGGCATCCAAAACCAGAATGGCTCTTTCAGGATTTCTGCTGGCGGGAATCTTCTTTCATTCATTGCTCTCGGAAGGCGCTGAAACATCGAGTTCATCGAGATCCGATTTGGCGTACGGGCAAAATGAGTCGGCTGGCCGCTTCGTCGAGCTGAACGGCATTAAGCTTTACTACGAGACTTACGGTGAAGGCAGTCCGATGCTTCTGATCCATGGAAATGGGCAAAGCATTTTCGGTCTGCGCCACCAAATCAACTTTTTCAAAACGCATTATCGAGTCATCGTGGCCGACAGCCGAGGACACGGCAGGACCGAGATGGGATCGGCCCGGCTGACGTACGAGCGGATGACGGAGGATTTCAATGCGCTGCTGGATACTCTCAACCTAAGGCAAGTGCATGTACTGGGATGGAGCGACGGAGGCATCATTGGACTTCTGCTGGCGAGCAAATATCCCGAGAAGGTTGACAAACTCGCCGTGATGGGCGCGAACCTGGATCCACAAGGCGCATATGATTGGGCGCTTTCATGGGTTTCAAGACGTGAAAGGGAGATCGACGCTCTGGCGGCCAGCGGCAACTCGTCGAATCATTGGCACATTTACCGGCAACGTTTAGACCTGCTGGGGAAGCAGCCGAACATCCTGGTCGAGCAACTAAGCAAGATTGCAGCACCAACTCTTGTGATGGCCGCCGACAGGGACGTTATTCGCGGTGAGCATACATTGAAGATTTTCAATGCACTACCCAAAGCACATCTGTGCATCTTCCCGGGAGCGACTCATATGATTCCAGAGCAAGATCCCCAAGTGTTCAACCGAACGGTGGAGAAATTCTTCCGAGATCCGTTTTCGCGTCCTGACACCAAGCAAATGTTCCAGTGAAAAATCCAAACCATTTCGTGCAAATCCCGATCCATGAAAATGCCACGTGAAATCCTGACAGTTCTGCGTGGTAGACCTATGGATGTCGACGATCGGAAATCACGCGGTTTATGCACGGCGCTTCCATGCGGACTGTTTTCCATGAAAAGTCGTGAGATGGGTATCGAGGTCATCGCGGAGGATATGAACAAATGAGTATCCTGGTGACTCTGGGTCTACTGGTGCTGCCGGCAATCGCCGTAGTTCGCAGCGGCTTGGATTTCCGGTGGATGGTGGCGTATGTACCGGTAATCAGTACGTTCACTTATTGGATGTATGCACGCGACAAGCGCCGGGCAGAAAATGGTGAATGGCGCGTGCCCGAAGCGCGGCTGCGCCTTTTGGATTTGCTGGGTGGATGGCCAGGTGGTTTTCTCGCGCAGCGACGGTTGCGGCACAAATGCTCCAAGGGCAGTTACCAGTTTGTATTTTGGCTCATTGTACTGGCATGGCAGTTCGCAGCGGTTGATTCGCTCCAGAACTGGAAATTCTCCAAAGCTGCCCTGAACAAGGTCGAATCAATCTCGGTGCACCGGATGTAGTCTGGAGAAAGAACGTACAACGGTAATTGTCCGACAAAATATGAAACACGCGTCACTCTTGATCACATTCATGGTTTCGATGACCACATTGGGTTCCGCAGCTGAACTGCGGCTCCCTTCCTTCCTGCCGGATTACTACCGGCCGGTGTTTACCAGCCGCACTAGCCCGTTGGTTTTCGTCAATGAACGCGAGACCAACGGTGTCACGCAATTCCTCTATTCAGCCGGTGCGAACGAGATGATTTCAATTGAGAGCGTCAGAGGCGACGTGCCTGCCTGCCGCACGACTTTCAACAACATCCTGGGGAACCTGAATCTGGCGATCACGACCAACAAAGGCGCCTTCCTGGAAATCACCGAAACCGAGTTGCACGCGAATGTCGTTCTTACCAATGTCACGCAGGAATTGTTCGTCTTTGTGCTGCCGCATTCGGTCCATGTCTGGACGTGTTCCACCTTGCCGAAAGCGCCGGCCCACTTCCCCCCCGACTTTTCCAAGCTTCTCAGCCTGGTAAAAAGGCAGCGCTACAACGAGGCACTTATCGCAGGAAATATTTCGATGGGTCACTGGCAGAACAGCATTCGAAAACACGCCCTTGCCTTGTTGGAAAAGGGCGAGAAGGAGGAAGCGCTGGTCGTGTTGAAGAATCTGCTTGCCACGGCGCCATTCGATTATGAGGCCCACCTTGCATTCATGGAAAACACTTCGGATCTCACAGCGGCAACAAACAGCGCCAAGGTGGTATTCAAGAATGCCGAAGACCCAAGCCAGATCAGCAAAGCAGGCAGCTTTCTCGGCGTTGAGACCCCTACCTTGGACAAGATTCCGGTGCTGAGCACAAACGACACTGGATTGACTGTCGTTCTCCTTCCTATCGCCCCGTGCAGCCCCTGGCTGCTTGAAGAGGTCGCCAGCACGTATCAGCGGATGACCGAGGTGCCCGTAGTGGTCCGGCGATTGGATAGCGAATGGAGGTGGGGCTCCCCCGACCGGATCGCGCGGCAACGACAGGTGGAGGGCATTCTGGTTCAACTGGCCAAAACGAATATCAACTTTGGCGGTTGGAATCAGGATCGCTATTTCCATGGTTTGACCAACGTTCTGAAGTCGCAGGACGCCGCCTGGCAATACTGGGGAACAGATCTGGTGACGAAGATAAAGGCGGAGCCGGGTCAATATCGCGTAGATACCTACATGCAGACGCTGAATCGGCATCTGAATCCGCATCGAACTGGAGACAGTCGAACCATGTATGTGGGAGTAACCGAGGCGAACATTTACGGGGACGACAACAATTATGTTTTCAGCGTGGGAACATTCGATCCGAGATTCCACGAGGGACTGATGTCCTACGCCATGATGCTCGGAAAACTGAATCCGCAGGGTTTTGACTCCCGCCAACGATTGGTTGAACGGATGGCCAAAGAGTTGGTTCCCGCGAGCCTGAAACAACTCCGCATCCCCCGCAGCACCGATCCGACGTGCCCTTATTCTTACTCCAGTGGCATCGAACGGCTGGATCAGAAGACCCTGACGTTGTCCGATGACGTAAAACAGGCGCTGAAGAAACTGAGAGAAACGCCGGCGGATTCGAACGTGCGTTAATGGGTGGCGATGAAGATATCCGATCACCTGTTAAATTTCATGGCGTTGGCGATTTTTGTGAGCGCTTCAGCGTTGGCTGAATCCCCGAGATTGAACGTTCGTGCTTTAGGAAACAACCGGATAGCGCTAACGGTTACGCCAGTCCGCCCGGAAAGCGTTTATGATATTTTCGCCCGCACCAACGGCCCTGAAGGTCATTGGATTCGAATCACGCAGATCTTGGGAGGCACGAACGGCTCGTCGACCATCAGCTATGAATTTCAGACTCAGCCGGACCCGAAGCTTTCCGGTTTCACTCTCCCAAATCTCTCCCGCTGGACGTTGGTTGCCGGTTTTGGCGATGACAGCGATGGGGACGGCTTGCCGGACACGTACGAAGATCTTGTGACGCGCACCGATCCGGTATCGGGCGACGCTGATGACGGATACAGCGACCCAGACGGAGACGGGTGGGCGAATTTGCAGGAGTTGTCGAACAACACCGATCCGCTGCGAGCCGATCGCCCGCCGGATCCAAGGGTTAGTGTGAGCTTCTATTCGCAAACCAATTCGCTACGGCAGGGCAAGGCTGTTCTCAAACTTCAAAACACGAGCGGGGTTTTGCCTGAGTATTTCGTCATCGACCGGGCTGAGCGAACTCTGCGTCCACCCACGGAAGATCCACGGTATCGGCGCCCGGTTCCGTTTCCGGGTCAACGAAGCTCCCCGACGAACCCGCCTCCTATTCGTCGTCCCGTTCAAAATGGTTCTCGATTCCGGCCGGGCGAACCTTCGATGATTACCGGTCCATTCAAAACTGTGGGACGAGTGAACACGCGACCGGGAATTTCGGAATACAGCTACGAGGAAACCAACGTTGACACCTTGTTTCAGCCTCTATATCGCGTGCGGGCTCACTTCGTTCCTCCCCTGCGCGCGTTCTTGAACCGGGTGGACGCTTCAAGTATCCGCGAAACCCGGCTGGCGGTGAATGTGAACCAAACCACCAATGGCTACAATTTGGTCGCTTTGCACCCGATTCCGTATGCGCGGTATTTGCTGCTGGTCCGCGACAGGAATCATCCGAGGTGGCGCGCCAGTGGCTATTTTGAATCCGGCACCAACACCAATCCGGTCCATTTTCGCGCCGATCCCAAAGGCATGATGATTGGCGGACAACGACCAATGGCGCTGTCGCTGGTGCGGTTTACGCCTGGACTGTTCGAGCCCGAGTTTACCGCTGGCTGGGCCGAAGACAGCGATGGCGATGGACTGCCGGATATTTACGAGGTTCTCGCGACTGAAACCGATCCGGTGCGATCTGACACAGGAGATTCAGGATTGCTCGACGGTTACAAAGATCCGGATCGAGATGGCTGGTCAAACCTGGAAGAATTTCGACGGCGAACGGATCCGTCAAAAGCTGATGCAGCCCCTCAAGCCGTCACTCTGAAAAATCCCACGCTGATGGAGATCATGAGAGCGATGCCGGTGCAAAGTGACCTCCCGTATGAAACTCGCGTGCTGATCCGGACCAATACGGCAGCGCGTTATGAACCTCTGAATCAGCCGCTCCCGATGCTTTTCCATCCCATGAATTCAGCCGACCGACGGAACACCCGTGGCAACTTTGACCTATTGATCTCCCGGCACGTCCCTAATGGCCCGATTCAGCGTCCCGCTGACTGGCATTAGGGCAATAAATTCCCTTTATTTACCCATTCAGTTCGTCTGGGTTGATGTCGGGCATCTGGGGTCGGCCGTTGTGGGCCGGCGGCGGGGTAAGGCGGGGTTGATCAGCATGGTGTTGAGCTGTTCCTGCTGGGTGGCCAGGTCCGGGTTGGGCAGGGAGGGCAGGCCGTCAATTATTGGGCGGAGCGTCATCTGACGACCGAGAAGGACCTCAAAGCTCTCCACGCACCTAAAAATTCTTGTTCCATGTGTCCGCGCATTCTTGGAGGAACTACTTAAAGAGGTCGCCTCTGGAGAACTGACCGCACGGGAGTGGTTGAACGTCGCGAGCAAAAAGCCATGAAATTGACGTCCAATCAACGTGCCAAAAAGGTCTCCAAGAAGTTCCAGATCGATTGGTCCCACATCGTTCCGCTAGCCGCGATTGCCCGAAGCGGTGATGAGAAGATCCGTCGCTTTCACGAACGACAGGAGATTGACTGACCGGGAGGCCGCGGTTCTGGTTCTGCTCCTGCCCGCGGTGGTGCGCGGACACTTGTCCAAGTGTTTCAATGCCGCCTGCTGCCCGGCTGCCAGCTACGCACGACTCAGAAATGCAGGCCGAGGTTCCCTTACCAATCTGTGTGCGGCAGCACGCAATATTACTCATACCGAATAGAACAGGATTATATTGTTTACATTATAGAAATGGTCTATAACGTTTACGTCATATGTCGGAGTACACTGTCAAGACGCCTCAACAGTTGGGAGCAATCCTAGCGGGTTATCGAAAGGAACGAAACCTCACTCAGGTGGAACTGGGTGCCAAACTCGGGGTCGCTCAGACGGTTGTCTCATTGCTCGAAAAGGACCCGCAGCGGGCATCGCTGGCCCGTGTGTTCAAGCTGGTTTCCGCGCTGGAACTCGACTTGGTTGTGAGACCGCGCGAGGCAGCCTCCAAACCGTCTGAGTGGTAGTATGGGAAGATCTGGCACATTGCGGACGCTGGTCGTCTGGATGAATGGGGAACGGGTTGGCGAATGGCGCCGGCCCGCCAGTGGAGGTCAGGAGTTTCTTTATGCTGAAACATGGCTTGCGTCGCCAGCTGCAAGACCGCTCTCGCTCTCGATGCCGCTTCGTCCCTCCAAAGAACCTTACCGGAACAACGTTGCCGCCTTCTTTGAAAATCTCCTGCCGGACAACCGACAAATCCTCGAACGGATTCAACGGCGCTTTGGCGTTCCCTCCGTGAACGCGTTTGATCTTCTGTCGCAGATCGGTCGCGACTGCGTCGGAGCACTCCAGCTCCTGCCAGAAGATCAGGAACCTCCCAACGTGAAGCAGATCACGTCGAAGAAACTTTCGTCCGAACAGGTCGCGGAACTCTTGAGTCAGACGGTCGGTAATCCATTGGCAGGCGGGATGGATTCTGATGAACCGTTGCGCATCTCCCTGGCAGGCGCTCAAGAGAAAACGGCGTTGTTACTCCGAAATGGTTCCTGGCGTCTGCCGACCGGCTCCACACCGACAACCCACATCCTGAAACTTCCTCTCGGCGTTAACCCTCAGGGGATTGATCTGTCCAGCTCGGTTGAAAACGAATGGCTCTGTTCCGAGATCGTGAAGGGCTACGGACTGCCGGTGGCCGGGTGCACGATCGAAACATTTGGTGAGTTCAAAGTGCTGGTGGTGGAGCGGTTCGACCGGAGGCTCTCATCGGATCGCAAATGGTATATGCGGTTGCCACAGGAGGATTTCTGTCAGGCCTGCGGAATTCCGCCGGCGCTAAAATATGAAAATGACGGCGGGCCTGGAATTCTGAGGATCATGGAGATGTTAATCGGATCCGAGCAGGCTGAACAGGACCGACGTCAGTTCATGCGCGCCCAGGTGATCTTTTGGCTGCTCGCGGCGATTGACGGTCACGCGAAAAATTTCAGCATCTTTCTACTTCCTGGCGGCTCGTACCGCCTGACCCCGTGTTACGACGTTCTCTCCGCGTATCCGGTGATGGGTCACGGTCGCGGCAAACTTGCTCCGGAAAAAATCAGAATGGCAATGGCTGTGCATGGAAAGAATCGGCACTACCGCTGGAAGGAGATTCAAGCCCGGCATTGGATCGAAACCGCAAGACGATGCGGCATCGCCGAAATGCGCTCCGTAATCGAGGAGGTCATCACCACTACGCCGCAGGTGATCCGGCATGCGCAATCGCAAATTCCAAAAGGTTTTCCTGACCTGATCGCTGATTCGGTGTTCGATGGACTGAACGCCGCCGCGAAGCAATTGAGGAACGATCTGGCGAAGCCTTGAACCGCCTTGAACCCTCGAGGCTCGCGCGCCAGGAAAGAGGCACCTCCGATTCCTTTCCTGCGCTCCTTGGTGAGCTGTCGGCAATTCCTCCCTGAGTGCCAAGTGATACAAAAGTGATACACACGACGATTTGGAAGTAGTTTCAGTGGGCACGGAGGGCGATGAAAAGCCCGCGGTTATTGGCGATGGCGAAGGTGACGACCTCGAACAAGCTCGTCAGGCTCATAACCTGAAGGTAATAGGTTCAAATCCTAGCCCCGCAACCAGTTTTCAAAGGCGGCCATTTCTCAACGAAATGGCGGCTTTTTTTCATTCGGCTGCCCCGAAGCTTGTCCAATGCACGAGGGTTTGGCAGACTCCGCGTCTCGCAATCCTATGACTAAAACCAAGGAACGACCGGTGCTGCCTCAAGTGTTTTTCAGGTCCGCTCTGTTCCCGATGCCAGGACCCGAGCGCGATCCCCTCCACGAACGCGCGGATGAACTGCGGAAGGTCATATCGAATGCGCGAAAGGATCCGCAGTTCGAGGCGTTTCTTCGAAGCCTGAAACTGGCCACCAGCGCCTTCAACGACGACGAGGCTTTCGGGTTGTTGAAGCTTCGCTTCGTTCGGACCCAAAGACTCAAGAGCAGGCAAGAGTGTTCCGGGACGAAACTGCCTTCCCGCGGCGCCTCGGCAAGCAATGGGAAGCTCAAAACCTTCTCATGCTGATGTCGAAACAGGTCAATCCCGTCGCAGGTTCCCGCGTCGGATACCTCGACGTGACGCGGGTCGATCTGTTCTCGAACAACAGCCGTTTTGTGTTCGGAGTCGCTGGGATCGGCGCAAACTGCGGGATCTTTTCCTTTTGCCGCTACGCTGCTGCAGTGACTGAAGAGCCGCCGAATCGGGATCGCCTCAAGGCAAGGGCGGTGAAGCAAGCTTTGAGCAACATAGGCCTGGTGTTTGGAATTGCGCGCTGCGGTCATCCCACTTGCGCGAGGGCATATGCCAACAGCCTGCCCGAGCATGACGCCAAGGAAATGAAGCTCTGCACCGTCTGCACGAATGGATTTAAGAAGCGGTTTTCTCTCGAACAATAATGTTTCGCGGCCATCGCCTGCTGGCCAAACAATGCAACTGAAACACAGCAACGGATTTCGTGGGATGCTTCTGGGAGTCGTCGCGTCCGAAATTTTGCTACCCGTGTTGTCCGAACGAGCATGGGAGCTTGTTGCGGCGATGGATCGCTTGGATGGCCCGCGACCGTTCCTGTTGCGGGCGGGATTGCCAGTTCCGAACCGCTGTGAATTACGGAGCTCAAGTGTCGGCGGGGAAAGGGTCTGCTACTTTGATCAAGGTGCGATTGAACAGGAGGTCACGACATGGCAACACCCATCTAAAATGGCTTTTCGCGTCACGGGAAACACCCTTCCCGGCCGTCGCTGGCTCACGTTCATCGACGCGGATTATGAATTCGCATCAGTGGATGGAGGCACCCGTGTTGTCCGCCACACCACTATTGGCACGCGTCTTTACCCGCGATGGTACTGGCGTCCGCTGGAACGGTGGGGTGTCACATCTGAACACGCGTATGTGTTCGCGAATTTGAAGCGATGGTGCGCCCAAGGGGCCCGGACGGACAGCGAGCCAGGCATTTGAAACGCACGGTCATCGCAAGGTCCCGCAAATCGTTGCGTTCCTGCTGCTAAAAAGGGGTTCCAACCACGAAGCACACGAACCACACGAAACAAGGCGGAGCCATCCCTGTCGTGCGGTTATTGCAGACCTCTCTTTCCGTATTTTTGATTCGCGCCGCGTTTGAGAACCACGCAACACGTTTTGGTTCCGCAGAAGTCCTAATTTGGACTGTGCGTTCACCAGTGTATCTCCATACTGTGCCGCATCATGCCAACGTCCAAATTCCTCAACGTCGCCATCGTTGGTTGTGGTGGAATCACCCTGCAGAATCATGTACCCGGCCTGTCCATGTGCCCGGACGTAAAAGTCGTGGCGCTGTGCGATGCGGACTCCGCTGCGCTGGAACGCGGACGTCAGCAAACCGGCGCAGCCATCATCAGCACGCAATACGAGGAAATCTTAAAGCGCGATGACGTTCACGCGGTGGTGATTGCAACGCCGAACATCACGCACGCGCCGATCGCCATGCTCGCGATTGCGAATGGCAAACATGTGCTTTGCGAGAAGCCGCTGGCTTTGAACCACGCAGACGCCCGGGCCATGGCAGACGCCGCTGATCGGGCGAACGTGCGGCACATGGTCGCATTTACGTATCGATTCGTGCCCGCAATGCGTTATCTCACGCATCTCGTCAAGCGCGGTGACCTCGGCCAGCCGTATCATTTCCGTTCGTGCCGGTTGCAGGATTGGGGCACGCGGGACCTGGGCTGGCGGCAAGTGAAACAACTCGCCGGCACAGGCGAGCTCGGCGACATGCTCAGCCACAGGATTGACTTCGCGCATCTGCTGGCCGGTCCGATGCAGCGGCTCGTCGCCAACACGAAACAGTGGCATCCATCGAGAGGCGGAAAGCCCAACGATCTGGATGATTGGGTCGCGATCATCGCGGAATTCCAGAACGGCGCGACGGGCGTTTTGGAAAGCAGCAAACTCGCGAGCGGCCGCAATGAAAGCTGGCGCAGTCTGGATTACGTCGAACTTAACGGCAGCGAACGATCGTTCGTTTTTATCACGGGCGAGTGGAACAAACTTCAAACCGGCAAGATTGGAGGACCCGGACTCGAGACCATAGAAATTCCGCGCGAGTTCTGGAAAACCCCTGGAGCACCGCGTGATTCGACGCAAGGCGATCCGCTGGTGTCGTTTCGTTACGACCAAGCGTGGGAATTCGTCGATGCCATTCGCAATGAGCGTCCATGCGTGCCGAGCTTTCACGACGGCGCGCGCGCATTGGCGGTCATGGATGCAGCGGTTAAATCTGCTTCAACACGGCAATGGGTGGATTTATGAACAAGACAGCAGTCATCACAGGTGGCGGCAGCGGCGTCGGCCGCGCGGTCGCGCTGAAACTCGCAAGCCAGGGCTGGCGCGTCGTGATTGTGGGACGGCGCCGAGACATGCTTCAGCAAACGATTGAACTCGCGGGGAATCGCTCGCCTGTCATCACACAGCACGAATGCGACATCGGGGATGCTGCAGCGGTGGCATCGCTGGGAAAAGCTGTGCTCGCAGAGTGCGGAGACGTTCATGCCCTGATAAATTCCGCGGGGACCAATGCGCCCCGCCGCTCGCTCGAAGTCCTTTCGCTGGAAGATTATCACTCCATGATTGGGGCGAACCTTAATGGCGCTTACTACTGCGTGCAGGCGTTCCTGCCGCAAATGCGCGCGCGCAGGAACGGAACGATCATCAACATCGTGTCGGAAGCCGGCAAACAAGCGTCTCCGAAGGCGGGACCCGCCTACGTGATGAGCAAGTTTGGGCTGGCCGGCCTGACCCAAAGCATCAATGCAGAAGAACGCGCCAATGGCATTCGCGCGTGTGCGATTTTCCCGGGCGACATCGACACTCCGTTGCTGGACAAACGCCCTGCGCCACCCGAGGCCAGTGCGCGCGCGAGGATGATGCGCGCCGAAGACGTGGCGGAGTGCGCGGTGTTTTGCCTCAACCTGCCGGAACATGTCGTCGTGGAAGAGATGTTGGTTCGCCCGCGTTGAGCTGGAACGCAACGCAACGATCTACTTCATCGGCAGGAGCACTGAAAACAGGCACACTTCGATAAAGCCGAAGATTGCCGTGGCGAAACAAGCGGCCGTCCAGGTGCGGAGCGTTTCGCGTTCGGTCATTCCAGACAGCCGGCTCACCACCCAAAACCCGCTGTCATTCATCCATGAAATGCTGAAGGCTCCAAACCCAATCGAGAGAAAAATGTACATGACGTTATACGGCAGCTCAACGCCTTGGATCACCTCAAACATCATGGCGGAAGTGGTCAACATCGCGACTGTCGCCGATCCCTGCGCAAAGCGAATGGTCATAGCCACAAAAAACGACAGGATCACGAGGTTCACCTGGTAACCTTGCGAGACGGACTTAATGGCATCGCCCACGCCTGCATTACGCAACATCGCGCCGAACGCTCCTCCCGCCGCAGTGATCACGATGATCACGCCAGCCGTTTCAATGGGTTTTCCCATCAACTCACCCAAGGCAGCCAATTTCAGGTTTCGCTGGCGGGCCAGCACCCAAAGGGCGATCGCGGTGCCCAGCAGCATTGCGATGTTCTTGTTGCCGAGAAACAGGAATGACTTGGCCACCGGCTGAAAAATCTCTGGTCCGCCAAGGGCCTGCACTGCCGCCGGCGCGTTTTGCGCAACTTTGAACACGGATGCCAGCGTGATCAGTGCGATAGGCAGCACCACCGGCAGGACGCTCCAAAAGAACGAGGGCAACTGCTCCTCTGGCATTTCCACAACTTGTTTGGATTCCTTCTCTGTGACGCCGGAGATTTCACGCAATGGAACGATGACCCTGCGGTTGATCCATACGGCGACACCATACCCCGCCGCGCAAGGCAGGAGTCCGGCGATCAATCCCCACAAAATCGAAAAACCGGCGTCCACGCGCAGATTATCGACCATGCCCAGCGGCCCGGGATGCGGCACAGTCAGCGAATGGGTCAGCACGCCCGCGACACAGATCGCGAGCAAATACAAAACGTAGTTCCTGCCGGTGCGCAGTCCCAGCGCCCGCGCGAGTGGGGCCATCAGCATGAACATCGTATCGAAGAAAATGGGAATTGAGAGAAAGTAGGTGCTAATCAGAAGCGCAATGGCCGCGCGTTTCTCGCCGAACACCGCAAGGCAACGCCGCACCACTTTGTCTGCTGCGCCGCTTTCCAACAGAGCCAGCCCTATGATGGACGCCAATCCAATTGAGATGGCGATGGTCCCCGCGGCGGCACCAAATTCAATAGCCGTCAGCTCCACCGCTGCGATCCAGGAATTGGCCTGCGCATCGGCGCGCAGCATGGCAGGCAGCCGGTTGATTTGAGCGGCCGAAAATTCCGGCGTGAGAAAGCCTGCGAGAAACGCGGCGCCAATCAGCGCCAGGAAGGCGTGCACACGGAACTTCGCAATCAGCAGGATGATCGTGGCGACGGAAATCGCCAGGATGGCGAAGGGCCAGAGTCCGGTCGGGGCGGCGATGGCGAGCAACGTCATGCAGGGAATTGCGGGCGAGGTTACACAGATGTTTCGCCGGGGGAAGTTGAAAATCTAAAAAGCGGTTGACCTCCACGCGCTCGCTAAAGGACTAAAGGACCAAGAGACTAAAGGACCGAGAGACGAAGGAACAAAAAGCAAACACGGATGAACACGGATTCGCAAACCGAACGCTGAAACCCAAAGGCTAAAAGTCGAAAACCCTCCAGGCGCCGGACCTTTTGCCCATGGCCTTTGTTGGCTCGGTCCTTACAGCCAGCTGCGGGGATGCTCGGACCTCGCCGCCTCGGCCACGGCCGAAATCCCGCCGCAGCACCCCACTTATTTTTTCAGACAGGCTCTGAGATTGTTTTGCTTTTTACCTCCTAATTCATCTGCGCGTGAAGCCGGCGCGTGAATGCGTCAAGCCAGCGCGATGATGGTCCCTTCTTTCAGGATCGGCTCAGGGTGCCGGGTGGGAATGCGTAATGCTGGGCTATCCAGCAAGGACTAATGAAAACCAAAGCCTTCAGCCTTTTGGACCTCGTCATCGTGATAGCAGTCGCCGGGGTGCTCGCCTTTTTCCTGCTGCCGCCAAGCCGCGGCCCCCATACAAAGGCGCCGCGCATTCACTGCGTCAATAATCTGAAACAGGTTGGACTGGCCTTTCGCGTGTGGGCCGCGGATCACGGAGAACGCATGCCGAACCAGGTTCCGGCAATCGAAGGAGGCTCGATGGAAACGCTGTTGGCTGGCGATCTGGTTGCGGCATTTCGCAATCTGTCCAATGAGCTTTCCACGCCAAACATTCTACATTGTCCGTCCGATGCTGATTCTGTCTCGGTCCGCAGCTTTCTGGACTTCGGTGACGAGAATGCCAGCTACTTCCTTTCGGCTGACGCCTCAACAAGCAATCCTGAAGCGCTTCTCGCGGGAGACCGCAACATTACAAACGGAACGCGGTTGGTGGCTGGGCTCCTGAATGTGAGCTCCAATGCACCGGCGGGATGGAATCATAAGATTCACGAAAAGGCGGGAAACGTTGCTTTCGCCGATGGAAGCGTTCAGCAGCTTACAATCAATGGGCTGAAACAAGTCACGACAACCCAACCTGATCCCACGCGCCTCGCTCTGCCGCGGGCAAACAGGCAGCCAATGGATCCACTGTGATTTCGCAATCTAGAAAGACTCTTGAGTTCATAAAGTCATCCTGAGGTGGGACTTCAGTAACCGCCGGCGACGGTGTAACCGGACCGTTTCAGGTCCTCTGCCAGGTCAACCTCCATTTGTGCGGCTGCCTCGAAGGGCATCGGGTTCAGGTGGGCATAGAGTTCCGGCATCAGACGCACTCCAAACTTCTTCACGATTGGCGCATCCTTGATTCCTGCCTTGTGGTTGGCGAAACGCTGTTCTGGATCAAGCCCTGTCATCCCCACGTACACGCATGGCTTTTCGGGATTGCGGCCGGGATTGGCTGCCCGAAGCTTGCGAACCCGTGCAGCGGCGGGATTCAGCAGAATCACGTAAACATGATGGTGCAGGCCCGCGCCTGTTTTGGAACGAATTTGCCTGAAGGTGCGGCGCTTCATTTGTTAACCGCATTCCTGTCGCGCGCTGTCACTGAATTGCATCAAAACTAGATTACGAAACCCCGAGCCCTGAAGCATCAATGGATTCGGATATTCGAATTGAAATTACCGTCGTGCGGAATGTATCAGTGGACCGTAACCCGCCTTTTGTGATATTCGTCTCAGCACGTGCGATGAGAAACTGCATCAACATATCAACTCCGTCCCGCCAGCCAGTGGGCGCAAAAGCGCGCCGTCACGGCCGGTCCAGCCAGGGTTGTGTGTTCAACGACGGACTGTCGGCGTCGTATGGCGGATCCGTGCGCGACACGCATTTGGATCATCGGGAAGCAAGCAGGTAACGGCATCGAACGACAATTCCAAACCCTGCTTGCTGAGAAGTGAGCAGGGTTTTTTGTTGCCTCAAACGGACAGTGAACTCCCGCAAGGAGCCGCGCGCGTCTGTGAACCCCTCAAAATGAACAATCAAACATTTTTTAGATATGGTTACAAATTACGGGCAAGAGCTTCTCCGGTTTCCGCTGGATCTCTTGTATTACGGCAACACCTACTACATTGAGCGTGTTGCCAGATTGGAAGACTCGCTGGCAGATGTGCCGAAGGAGATTCACCTCGAAATGATGGGGGACGGTGAGATTGATGCCGACTGGGCATTGGTGATCCGTGAAGTGCTGAACCAGCGTTCCGCGAACACCCGGCTCGTTACCAGGGCTCGGTCCAGCCTGAAGAACGGCTCGGCGCTGGTGTGGTTGCTCGGTGATCGCCGCCTCATCCGGGACGACGCGCGGCTTTTCTTCCGGCGCGCAAACATCACGGATGATGCGGAGATTGGCCCGGAACGGGTCTGGAAGGAGGACGACCTGCAGTATGTGGACTCGTTCTCCGAAGCGGATCCGGGGGAAGCAAGTCACGCCCAGGTGTTGCAGTACATCAACGAATTCCTGCCCGTGCGTGAATTCGCCGGACGAATCATTGATGTGCCAACGTTGCGGCAGTTCGGGTTGGTCGATAACGAAAAGCTCGATCATTGGCTCGCTGCCACGCTGGGTGCTACCCCAAGGGACAACGACGCAGCCAGGGAGCCAAGCAAGGCAGCGGGTAATGAAATCGCTGCATCGAAGCCGGCTCAGGAATGAGGCCATGCGGGCGGAGGCAACGGCTTCCGCCCGCACCAATTGATTCAGCAGGCAAGGGTGATGAAACATCGAAGCCCCTTCAGGTCATCGCGGTCGATCTCAAGCAGGCACTGTAAACTAATCAACAATTCCGGTTGCTGAAACGGGTTCGCAGTGCGTTAATCGCAGCACCTCATCGCCTTGCTGCCCGTTGCCAATTTGGAAAGCCGCCCCTTCCATCGCCTGCAACGTGGAAGAAACCTTTGAGACGTCGTCCCTCGGTCGTGGAATGCTGGCGCTCGGGCGCCGGTCTCTTCTTCGATGGAGCAACCGCGGAAATAATGTTCAACCCACCAACATGACAATCCCACATCAATGCCGCGACACATCCGACGCACTCCCGCCGCTGGGTGTTTCTTTCATCGGCAGTGTGAAATCGGGGAAAAGGGGATTGCTGTTGCTTGCAGGAATGTTCCTTTCGTTGGATTGCCCGCTGCATGTCCATGAAGACAAGCACACGCATCCCGCCCTTACAGTTGGAGCCATGCTCTTCATGGAGCGAACGCATCCGGAAGATGGCAGTTTGATTCCCAACAGCGGGCGCCTGCTGATTCGGCAGGGATCGATTGACGAGGAC
Source organism: Verrucomicrobiia bacterium (assembly GCA_035629175.1). Classification (NCBI taxonomy): domain Bacteria; kingdom Pseudomonadati; phylum Verrucomicrobiota; class Verrucomicrobiia; species Verrucomicrobiia bacterium. The sequence goes on from DASPIL010000001.1 coordinate 16,473, forward strand.
GCATGCCCAAATTTTTTGAGCCATTTTTACGATCCGAAAACGGGGCAGAATACGACGCCTCGTCCCAACTTCGTTCCGGGTTGCGGTTTTACGCCTTCGGATTTCGTTCAACAAACCGCGCCAGCCCGTGCCAGCGGCTTTTGGGCAGATGCCGTAACACAGTATCGCAGCGGCGACACCAACGCAGCGTTTCACAGTATTGGCCGGGTCATGCACCTTCTGGGCGACATGAGCTCACCTGCGCATGTTCATAACGATGTCCATGCCCAGGCGGGGTTGCCGGACTCGGGGTGCACGGATGGTGATGATTTTGAAAACTGGGGATGGAGTCCTGAGTGCGGGCTGAGGGATGGCATGCAAAACATTTACGATTACATCACGGACGAGGGGAATACTGCATCGTGGGCCTTAAGGACCAACCTTCTCATCGGCCTGGAAAACATTTTCAACAACCAACCGCGGGTGGCGACGCCATTGGGTGGAGATACGAACCCTGGCTACACATTCGTTCGCGAGCTTGCCAACGAGGTTTATGATTTCACGACGTTTGAGGTCGTCCTACAAGATACTTACAATTCCAATGATCGTGGAAGCGGGGAGCTCAAGACCATGTTCCCCTCGCTTGAGGAAACGACAGTGCCAGCGGCCTGGTGGATTCAAGATATCGGTTACTCACAGGGGCAGTGCAGCGGCGCTGCGAGCTCATTCCCTCAGGATTGGTGGATGATGAGTTGTACGGTCGAGGGATACTGCGGCTCTCCATTTCTGAAGTCCGCTTATTGCGTGACCGGGCTGGCTTACATCGAGAATATCGGTGGCGGAACCGGGCACTCCTACGAAATCCCGGACACCCTGGTTCCGGCCCAGTATGACCGGCAATGGTTTGCGGCCCGCTATGGCTCCAAGTTCAATTCAGGCAGATCGATGCTGCAAATTTACGGTGACGTATTATACCCGGCCGCCGTGACTTACGGCGCGGGGCTGCTTCTCTCGTTTCTTGACGATGCCATCATGCCCAAGCCAATGATGCTTGGTTCATTTGGCGGGGATGGCTCCACTATGCTTTTGACGGGCGAGGCAGACGCGGGCGGTGTCGCTGCCTGGGCGTGGTTCGAGTGGGGGGTGACTACAAATTATGGGAATTCCACTGCGCCCCAGAGCATTGGCGCCGGGACAAATTTCCTTGGCGTGGCTGCATCGATCAACGGTTTGACTCCCAACCAGACGTATCATTGCCGTTTGATATCAAGTAATCAGTTTGGCGTTCGGCGGAGTACGGATCGCATGTTCCAGACGGAGGATTTCATTATTGCGGGTGGAGGTTTGAATGCATGGCAGATCGCAGATGATTCCACGGCCTCTGGGTCAACCCTTTCCTATATTACAAATCTCACAGCGGGCCAGAATCAGGCGGCGACCAATTCAGGATGGCACTTCACGGCGGTCTCCCGGTTGACTGCCGACATCAGGGGCAGCAAAACCATGCACCTCCTTTACAGCCATGGCGCCAGACGCTTTCTTGTCTGGTGGGATTTTGACCTGAACGGTGACCTTTTCGCCGAGGTGGAAGGAATCGCGCAGCCATTCAAACTGGCTGCGAATGGGTTAGGCGCCAAACAATATCATACGCACGAGGTGCTCTACACCAACGGCATCGCAACCTATTTTTTTGACGGTTCGCCGATAACGAGCTGGACTGGCAGTTCGATCTCCGGTCCAGCGGGCCGGGTTCAGTGGGGCGCAGGCGCATCGGGCGGTCAGGGAAGCATGAACTATCATGCCGTGAGCTTTGACATTTCCGGAATGGGGCGCGTCGCTTCTTACCACGCGGGCATGGACGGTGCTCCGCCTCCAACGCCCGCCGGCCAGGGCTGGACCCGAATCGCCGGTGGCTTCTCCCTTTTCGAACAATCCCTGGCGCCAGACGGCGACGCATTCGTTCCGATCGCTTTGACTTTCGGGGCAAGCGAGGTGCAATCCCATGGTGCGCAATTGAACGCGCTGGCGAATCCGAATGGCGATGACAGTGCAGGCTGGTTCGAATGGGGATCGACCACCTCCTATGGCAACCGCACGCTCATTCAGAACATTGGTAACGGATTGGCGAACACGAATTTCAGCGCAGTTATCTCGGGACTGGAAGTGGATTCGATTTACCATTATCGGGTCATCGCCAGCAACAGCTTCGGTGTGCGGTTCGGCAACGATCAGGAACTTCAGACTTCCGCATACCTCTTGAGTGGCGCCGTGCCCAACGCATGGCAAATCACCGACGATTCCACTGCCTCAGGTTCGATTTTATCCTATTCCACAAACCTTGCCGTCGCGCAAAGGACGGCTGCGGCCAGCAGTTGGCGGTTCCTGATTACGTCGCGGCTGCTCACGGACTTTTCGGGCTTGCGCACGATGACGTTCGTTTACGGTAATGGAACGCGCCGTTACCTGGTTTGGTGGGATCTCGATGCGAACGGCCGGCTCACTGCAGAGCTGGAAGGACAGCCGGTCATCAATGTGGCCTCCAATGCTGCCGCAATGCTGTATCACACGCATGAATTGAGTTTCACGAATGGCGTTGCGACATACAGAGTCGACGGCAAAACAATCGGCAGCTGGGCTGGCGTCGTTTCATCGGCAAACGCGAATCAAGCCTTGTGGGGTTCAGGGTCTTCGCCCGGGATGGGACAGATGAATTTTCAGCGCGTGGAGTTCCAGGTTGGCGGTTCCAACGTCATTGCGTCCTATAATCCTGGCAGCGTTGAGGATTCAACCGCGGCGCCAGATCCCGTTTCACAAGGATGGTCAATCAACCAGGGTGCGGTCACTTTGGAGATTGGAAGCATTGCGCCAGACGTCGAGGCTTACCTGCCGCGAGTGGAGACGCTGCAGGCGAATGCGGTGGGCGCAGCCAGCGCGGAGCTCAACAGCCAGATCTCGACCAGGGGACAGGAGACCAGCGCGTGGTTCGAATGGGGGGCGACGATGAATCATGGAAATCGGACCGCGTTCCAAACTGTGGATGCGGCCCTGGATACTGCGATCAAGAGTGCTGTCCTGGATGGATTGAGCGTCGGCACGCCTTACTTTTTCAGGGCAGCAGCGAGCAATCAGTGGGGCACGGCGTTTGGCGTGAACCAGACGTTCGTGACAAGCTGGTTTACCCAGGTTGTCACCACGCTGCCCGCGGTCGACATAGGTTCATTGGATTGGGGCGATTTCGACAACGATGGGGATCATGACATTCTCATGAGCGGCCAGGGTCAATCATCCAGCATGGCGCGTGTTTATCGGAATGATGGAAACGGAACATTCAGCGACATCAATGCCGGGTTGCCATCGGTGAACTGGAGTGAAGCGACGTGGGGCGATTTCGACAACGACACTTACCTGGACATCCTTTTGACAGGACTGGGACAAACGGGGTTGGTCGCACGCATTTACCGCAATGACGGCGGGACGAACTTCTCCAGCATTAACGCTGGACTAGCAGGCGTCTGGAAGTCCGCGCAAGCATGGTTCGACTTCGACAATGATGGCGATCTTGACGCCGTGATCACTGGATTGGACGCGGGAGGATTTCCCACGAGCCGAATCTATCGCAATGACGGGAGCGCTCATTTTTCGGACATCAACGCGGGGCTCCCAGGTTTGGCGGAAGGATCCGTGGCGTCAGGTGATTTCGACGGCGACGGGGATCTCGATATTGTTCTCACGGGCCGTGACACAACAGAAACGGCTTTGACTTGTTACTATCGAAACAATGGCGAGGGGAGCTTTACAATCGTCGATCTGAATCTGCCGGGTGTTTATCAGAGCGCGCTCGCGGCTGCGGACTATGACAGCGACGGAGACCTGGATCTGCTTCTGAGCGGCTCGACTGGCGAAGGCTCCATCACGCGATTGTTCCGGAATATTCGCAATGGAACCGCTCTGGAGTTTGAAACGATCAACAACTCTTTCGCCGATGTTTCGGCAAGTTCGATCGCCTGGGGCGACTTTGACAATGACGGCAATCCCGACGTCGCCTTGACGGGATGGAGCGGAGCGCCTTTTGCGGCGATTTATCGCAGCAATGGCGACGGCACCTTTAATGCACTAACTGTTGGATTGATCGGCGCTTTTTGGAGTTCGGCGGTTTGGGGTGACTTCGACAGAGATAGTGATCTTGATCTGCTCGTCAGCGGGCGCAACGATCCGAATGGGCAGAACACGCGAGCGATGAGCCTGTATGGGAATGTTTCCTCCGCAACGAACAGCCCGCCAGCTGCGCCGACCGCGCTCGTCGGATCAGGCGTTGGTGGAACCGCGCAGTTTGAATGGCAGGCGGCGGTCGATATGGAAACACCTGCGTCGGGATTGACCTATAACGTGGTGCTCGCCACAACTCCTGGGGGCGGAAATCTGACCTCACCCATGGCTGATGTGACCAGCGGATTTCGACGAGTTGTCCAAGCTGGAAACGCCGGAGAGAATCTCTTCTGGAGTCTCAGGGGGCTTGATCCCGGCACTTACTATTTTTCCGTGCAGGCGATTGACTCAACGTTCGCCGGCGGAGCCTTCGCGCCGTGGCAAATGATTGAGGTGGCACCGCAACCGATCGTGATCGTTGCGGTCGAAGCTCCATCGCATAGCCAGCTGCGCCTTCAATTTGTCGGACCGGCGAACGGCAGTTACGAAGTAATGCGATCGGCAGACTTGAAGGATTGGTCCATGATCGGTTCGGCGGCTGAAGTCGAAGCCGGTCTATTTGAATTCCAGGATGCGGCCACGCCACCACCCGGCGCGTTTTATCGCATCCGATCAACAGGAATGTGATCTGATCGGTTGCACCTGCGCGCGTCTCCGGCATTTTCGAGAACGAAGTGAAGCAAAACGTTTTCGCCCAGGAAGTATTCCGTGCGGTCACACTCGATGGAGACCTTCGCACTTTCGGGAACAAGGCTTCCGGCCTTCGCTTCCCCGGTGGGAACCTCGCCAGCAGTTGCTATCCCCAATCTGATCAGGAAGCCAATCCACAGGCACGAAGCGATCACACGCGGTTTCATACGTGAACGTTAGCTTTGGTTGGAGATGGCTGATAGCTCAATTGCAAAGAGCAAACCCGGCTGAGTGCATCCTGACACTGCCCCGGACCGCGACCTTCGGGTCGCTTGAATGAGCGCATCGAGTCGTGTGAAGTCATTGCCCCGCGGATTCGCACGCTCAAGCGGCGTGAACGCCGCGCTCCTCCTCCATTGTGGCTTCTGGCGGGACCCAGATTCGGCTTTCGGCTTGCTGGGTTTTCGCAATACTTTCCCCATGCCGTGCCGCTTTCCAGTCGCGTTGTTTTGCCGCTGGATTCTTGCTGTCCTTGCTGCCGCGTGTTTTTCTCCCACATACGCATCCGAACCGCCCGATTACCTGGTTCAAGCGTGGCAGAGCGAAGATGGATTGCCGCACCAGGTGGTGAACTCGGTTCTTCAAGACCGCGCGGGCTACATCTGGCTCGGGACCGAAACCGCCCTCGTGCGTTTCGACGGAGTCGAATTCAAGGAATTCTCGTCACCGCTGATTGCAAATGAGAAAACGTCACGGATTCGGGCGATCGTGCAGGAGAGTTCTGGCGACCTCCTGATCGCGCCCGATGTTGGCGGATTGGTGCGGTTGCGCGACCGGAGATTCATCCCTCATCCCGCGGCGGCCGCGCTTCAGCCGCATGCCATTGCCACGTTGTTCGCGGAACCCGGTGGCGCCGTTTGGGTGGGTTATTTGGGCGGTGAAATCGAACGTTGGGAAAATGGAACGGTGCAAACCCTGGGTGCCGAGGACGGCTTGAAGGGACAATGGGCGTCGTGGGCGTACGATCGCGAAGGCCACCTTTGGTTTGCCAACAGTACGTTCCTCGGCCGATTCACCGAAGGCCGCCTGGTACCGCAGCGGGAGAACCTTGGAGATCGGCTGTATATCGCCTCTGCGCGGTCGGGTGGCATCTGGGCCGCGAGCAATGAACGACTGTGCAAGGTTGAAAACGGCCAGGTGAGCATCCTGATCGAAGACCCTCCATGGTCTGGCGTTCGCGTGCGGCACCTGTTCGAGGACCAGCGCGGCAACCTCTGGATTGCAACCAGCTCTCGCGGGCTTTTTCGATACGCCAGCCAGCGCCTCGATCCCGTCACCACTTCGCATGCGTCGGTTAACATGACCCATGAGGATTATGAGGGGAACATCTGGGTCGCAACGCATGGTGGCGGACTCAATCGGCTTCGCCGGAAGATTTTCGATCTCTACAACGCCAGCCGCGGCCTTGCCGATGACATCAGCTATTCCGTCGCAAGCGACCGCGAAGGAGGGCTTTGGGTGGGGAATTGCGACGGCGGATTGGCAAGGTTTGACGGGAATGCATTTGAGATGCTCACCCAGAAACCTGGCTGGCCCGGGCTCCGTGTTTTTTCCGTGGACACAGACATGGAGGGCAACGCGTGGATTGGAACGCGGACCGGGCTGTATTGGTGGAATCAAAATCGTGAGACGGTCCCGCAACGCATGGAAGAAAACATCATTCGCGATGTGCATGTCATTTTTCCGGCGAAGTCTGGTGATGTGTGGATTGGTGCCGATCCCGACGTGCTGGGCAGGTTCCGCGGTCGCGAGTTCATGCAATTCGGCCCGGCTCAAGGGTTCAAGGGGAATCATGTCCGGGCGATCGCGGAAACGAGCACGGGTGAAATCTGGGTGGGAACCGAAGATGGGGAACTCTTGCGTTTCCGCAATGGCAGGTTCGATCCAATGGGTCCCGAGCACGCATGGCCTGGCAGTTCGGTTCGCAGTCTGTGGGCAGATCCTGACGGGCTGGTCTGGGTAGGCACTTCAGGCAGCGGCTTGTTTGTCCTCGATGGCGAACGTTTCGCGCGGCTCACCACGGCGCATGGGTTGCCGGCAAATGTGATTTTCCAGATCGTCCCGGACCAGCGGGGACGCATCTGGTTCGGGTCGCCAGCGGGGTTGTTTCATGCGTCCCGCGCGGGATTGCTGGCGTGCGCGCGCGGAACCGACGATCGGATTCCCGTGGCGATGTTCGGACGCAGTGATGGCCTTGCCAGTGTTTCGTGCCTGGGCGGGTATCAGCCGACTGCAACGGCGTTGACGAACGGCCAGCTCTGGTTCGCAACGCGTCAGGGATTGTTGAAGGTCGACACTGCGGCAGAACGGCGAAGCCAGCGGCCCCCGCCCGTGCTGCTGAATGAAGTTGTGGCGGATAATCGGCCCGTGGACTTGAGCCGGCCGCTGCGGATCGCTGCCAATACGCGCAAACTCGAATTTCGGCTGGCTGTCCTGAGTTACACCGCGCCTGAGCGCGTGCAGTTGCGCCATCGATTGGACCCGTTCGATTCAGGCTGGGTTGAAGCAGGTGGCGCGCGGCGCATCGCATATCCCAGGCTGCCTGCCGGCAACTATCGGCTGCAGGCCGCGGCAAGCAACAGTGACGGCGTTTGGAACGAGGAGGCCATTGATCTCGCGTTTGTCGTGTTGCCGGCGTGGTGGCAAACAGTCTGGTTTCAGCTCACCGCCGTTGCATCGTTCGTGGGCTTGATTGGTCTCACCGTGCGGTATTTGTCTCATCGCCGCCTGCGGATGCGGTTGCAACGGTTGGAAGCGCAACAGGCGCTTGAAAAGGAGCGCTCGCGGATCGCTCGCGACCTGCACGACGACCTGGGCGTCAGCCTGACGCAAATTGCCCTGCTGGCTGAGATGTCGAACAACCCTGCGCTTCCGCCGGATCGCCTGGAGAAAAATCTCAGCCAGGTGGTGTTCGGCGCGCGGCAATTGGTTCGTGAGCTCGACGGGATTCTTTGGACTGTCAATCCAAAGAACGACTCGCTCGACAAGCTGGCGAGTTATGTGTGCCAGTTCTCGCAGCAGTTCTGCCGGGTAACGCCCATCTGCTGCAGGTTCGATGTCGCGGAAAATATTCCCGTCTACCCGCTGTCGCCCGACGTGCGGCATGATTTGTTTCTCACCGTCAAGGAAGCGATGAACAACGTGGTGCGGCATTCGGGAGCGACCGAGGTGTGGCTGCGGATCCGCATGGACAGGGACGTGTTCGAGATTGTGATTGAAGACAATGGACGGGGTGTTGAGTCATCGGTGGTGCAACGCTCGGAGCGAAACGGGTTGCGCAACATGCGTTCGCGAATTGAGGGCCTTGGCGGAACCTTTGCGTTTGAGAGTCATCGGGGCGCGGGCGCGCGAGTGCAAATCCGTTTCCCTTTGCATCTTGATCCGCTAGCTTCATCGGCGAATGGCGCCCGAAACTGACAATGCGAAATCGGCGGGACCGATTACTGTGGCGATCGTTGAAGACAACGGGCCGATGCGCGACACCCTGATGCAATTGATTCAGGACACTCCCGACATGAAATGCCTTGGCGTGTGCGACACTGCGGCCAAAGCGTTGAAGCAGATTCCCAAGCTGGCTCCGGAAGTCGTCATCATGGACATCCGCCTTCCAGATCGCTCCGGCATCGAATGCACCGCGCGCTTGAAGGCGCTTCTGCCCGAGACGCAAATCCTGATCTACACGGTCAACGAGGATAACGACCAGATTTTTGAAGCCTTGAAAGCGGGCGCGAGCGGTTACCTGCTCAAGAGTGCGGCGCCTGCGGAAATCCGCGAATCGATCATTGATATTAAATTGGGTGGTGCGCCCATGAGCAGCGAGATTGCGCGCAAGGTGGTGCAATCATTTCGCCAGCCGGAGGTGGTGAAGAATCCCGAGCTCGACCAACTCACGCGCCGCGAAGAGGAAATCCTTGCATTGCTTGCGCAAGGTTACGTTGCGAAGGAAATCGCCCAGCGCCTCTACCTGAGCTACGCCACAGTCCGCACGCATCTTCATCACATATATGAGAAGTTGCACGTCAGCACGAAGACGGAGGCAGTAGTGAAGTACTTGAAGTGATTTGTTTTTGTTGTCCTTTAGTCCTTTAGTCCTGTAGTCCTGTAGTCCTGTAGTCTCAGCCCCGTCCTCTGTCCTCCAAAATACACCAATTGATGGATGGCACTTGGGGCGGACACTGCGTAATTAGGATGCCATCCACAACAGCTCGCAGCGCAGCATTTGAATACAGTGAAGCGGCAATCCTCAACCGTTTGCGGTCTATTCGGCCTTCCCGGCCGTTCAATCGGGGACTTGCCTCGCGGCCTGATTCTGTCGCAGGCTCTCTTCCATCACTGGCCTTTCCGAATCTGTTGAATCAACAACCCACGGCATCTATGTATCTGAACCCCGCAAAAGTACTGGCACTTCTTGCCTCCACATCGCTGCTGGCGCCCATCGGCGTCCGCGCCGCTGACGTCATCAAGGCGAACAATTCCGACGACCTCAATCTGCCTTCCTCCTGGGTGGGTGGGGTACCGCCCCAAAGCACGCAGGTCGCCGTTTGGAACAGCGTCGTCACGACCGTTACGTTCCCTTCTCTTGGTGCGGACGCTTCGTGGGCGGGCATTCGTATTGAGAATCCGGGCGACGCGGCGACAATCAACGCTGGAAACACACTGACGCTTGGCGCATCGGGGATTGAGATGGGCACCGCCACCGCTGATCTCACGTTGAACAACGCCTTGGTGCTTGGCGCGCCGCAAATATGGAACGTCGGCCCCGGCCGCACGCTGACCATTGGAGGTGCTGTCTCGGGAGCCAATTCGATCACCAAGAATGGAGCCGGCACGCTTGTCCTTGGCGTGGCGAATTCCTACACGGGCGGAACCGTCTTGAATGCCGGGGTCCTGCAGCTGGATGCCGCGGCGGCAGCAGGAGCGGGCGGCGGCATTACGAACAACGGCGCCACGCTTAGAATTGGTGCCAACGCCATCAACGTTCTGAATCCGCAGCACGTGACCGGCACGGTGGTGGTCGATGTAAACAGCCAGGCCGGCGGCGCGTTGCTGACGGGCGCGTGGTCGGGCGACGGCACTGTGCAGGTCATGAACATGCATGCGGGCGCAACGCTGACCCTGGGCGGCAACGGCAATGCCGGCGGCAGCATGACCGCCTTCACTGGAACGATCTCGATGGGAACCAACGCCGGCACGCTGCGTTTCAACAACGGCGGCGGCAATAACAACACAGGCAACGCCAATGCCACGTTTGACCTCGGCACCGGTGAACTTTCGTTTTTCTCGCGCAATCGAAACGGCAACGTCACGTTTGGCGCATTGATGGGCGGCCCCTCCACAACCATCCGCCAGGGTGCCAGCAGCTCCGGGACGAGCACGTATTCCATTGGAGGCAAGAACATCGCAACCACATTCGAAGGCAGGATCATCGACAGCGGAACGACGGGGTCAGGATTGGTCGCCATTAATAAAGTCGGGACGAACAAGCTGACGCTGACGGGCGAAAACACGAACGCTGGGCCCACGACAGTCACCAGCGGCACGTTGCAGATTGGCAATGGCGGCACCACTGGAACACTTGGAACAGGCGCGATCACGATCAACAACGGAGCTTCCCTTGTTTTCGATCGGTCCGATAACCTGCTGATCGCCAACGGCATCGCGGGAGGCGGCACCTTGATCAAGACCAATTCGAACACGCTTTCCTACCAGGGCCTGAACACTTCCGCTGGCATTACGTTCCTTGTGGGTTCGGGAACGCTTTCGATGGAAGAAGGCGCGCAGGTGATTGGAAAGATCCTGCTCAACGCTGGCACAACGCTGGCGGTAGCGAACGCTCCTTCGTTTGTCATGAATGGCACGCTCGCCGGCAACGGCACGGTGACAGGCGCGCTCAACGCTGGCACGGGCGGAGTCATCAGCCCGGGCGACGCCAACGTGGCCGGTTCGCTGACCTTTGCCAATGGGCTGACCTTGCAGGAAGGCATCACTTACGCCGCTGACCTGTCGAGCACCCCTGCCGTGGCTTCTTCCAGCGACCGCATCAACGTCACCGGCGACCTCAACATTACCGGCAATGTGACGATTTCGATCAACGCCCTGACAACCCTCGCCGATGGGCCGTATACGTTGATTACTTACAGTGGCGCGTTGAACGGCAGCCTTGCAAACCTGAACGTTTCGGGTGCGCTGGGCACACTCTCAAACCCCGCTGGCGCAATCGTGTTCACGCGCACGCCCACGCGTCCGCCGACAGACGTCACCTGGGTGGGCGATGGCGGAGCGAATCAGTGGGACAACCTGATCAGCAGCAACTGGATCAGCGGAGTAAACTCGATGGCCTTTGTGCCTGGCGACCGCGCCTTGTTCAACAACGTTGGCGCGCTCAACCCCACCGTAAATATTTCCCAGGATGTCGCGCCTCAATCGGTCGTGGTGAATTCGACAACGGATTATACTTTTACGGGCACGGGTCGCATTGTGGGTGACGCAACGCTTACCAAGTCCAATTCAGCAACGCTGACGATCGTCACACCCAACAATGCTTACACTGGCCCAACGCTCGTGTCCGGTGGAACGCTTGCGATCACGACCGTCGCGATCGCAGGGTCGGACAGCTCAATCGGGCGTGCAGGAAGCTCACCCACGAACCTCGTTCTGATCAATTCAACGCTGCGGTACGACGGCAGCAGTGCGAGCACGGATCGCGGCGCCACCCTGGATGGAACGAACGTGACCATCCACGTGTTGAACGAATCGGATAACCTGACGATCGGCGGGACTGTCCCGGGAACGGCCCAGCTCACCAAGACTGGACCGGGAACGCTCACATTGGGAGCAGCGAACAGCTACGCGGGAGGCACTGTAATCAGCAATGGCGTTCTGGCGCTCGGCAGCAATGATGCGAACAGCTCCGGGAGCCTGAGCGGACTCGGGCCGACAAATGCCCCTGTGACCTTCTACGGCGGCACGCTGGAACTCTTTGGCTACAACGGGAGCGTCGGCAACAACTACAATACCGTCCGCAATCCGCTGATCGTTCCCGCAGGGCAGACAGGGACGCTCCGGATGTTCGCGCGCGGCCCCTCCAACAGCGGAGGCAACTCCGGCCTGCAAAGCACATTGACGGGAAGTGGCACGCTGAACCTCGTGGTCAATTATGTGCGCGACAATCTCAGCGGCGATTGGTCCGCGTTCAGCGGCGTCATCAACGTGACGTCGAAAGCCGGAACGGGCGATGAAATGCGAATCAACAACAACTTCGGCCTGCCGAACGCCTCGGTCATCCTCAACGATGGCGTCACGCTGAATCGCGCAGACACCGCCAACACGATCAATGATATCGGCGAACTCTCCGGCACTGCCCTGGCCCGGCTCGCCCTTGGAAATGCCGGCGGCGCGAACACGACATGGCGCATCGGCGGCAAAAACACGACGGCCACATTCGCCGGGACGATCGAAGAAACCACGTCCATCATCAAGGTGGGAACTGGAACATGGATCCTGACCGGACAGAACAGCCATACGGGTTCCACCACTGTCAGCAATGGTGTTCTCCAGCTCGGTGACGGCGTCACGGATGGCGCGATCAGCGCAAGCTCGCTCATTACGATTGTCGCTGGAGCCACGCTGGATGTATCCAAGCTTTCGAGCCCGATCTTGAATCTCAATTTCGGCCAGACCCTTGCGGGGAACGGAACCTTGCTCGGCGGGCTGGATACGCAGGCGGGCGGCACGGTGAGCCCTGGCCTTCCCACGGGCAACCTGACGGTGAACAACAACGTCATCCTGGGCGGCACTGCGATCTTGGGCGTCAGCCGGGGCAGCACCCCCAGCAGCGGACGGCTTGTGGCCCCTTCAATTCAATTGGGTGGTACGCTGGTCGTCACGAACGTGGGTGGAGCGTTGCAGGCTGGCGATACCTTTGATCTGTTCGATGGCACGCTCTCAGGTTCATTCAGCAGCTTTGTTCTGCCGAACTACTACACCTGGAACACTGACAATGTCGCGGTGAACGGCACCATCAGCGTGGTTTCCGTTCTGCCACGGCCGTCCGTTACGGCAGTCGACTACAGCCAGCTGGCCAATGGGTTCATTGGGTTCAGCGGCAGCAACGGTGCTCCCAACGGCAGCTACATCGTACGCCGCACCACGGATCTCGGAATCCCGATCAGCGCATGGACGGCGGTTGAAACGAACTTCTTCGACGGTGCCGGCATGATCAATCCGCCGCTCAATATTCCAGTGACGCCTGGAGCCCAGCAGGAGTTCTTCCTCATCCAGGGCTTGTAAGAGCAATGGAATGAATTCAACGGCGTGTGAGGCAATCCCCACACGCCGTTTTTTTTGCGACGATTAACAAGACACTCCGAAGGAAACCGCGCGTATGATGCAGAACAGTTCAGCCAGCCGCCGGATCAGCAACACCCTGGCCGTGATCGCGACACTCCTGGCGTGCGGCTCTGCGCCGGCGCAGCTTCCGGCGTTTCCTGGAGCCGAGGGTTTTGGCGGCTTTTCAAAAGGCGGCCGTGGTGGCGAGGTTTATTACGTCACGCACCTGAATGATTCCGGTCCGGGATCTTTCCGCGACGGCGTCAGCAAGCCCGATCGAACGATCGTCTTTGACGCCGGAGGTGTGATCACGATTTCGAGCCGGATCATCGTGGCGCCGCGTATCACGATCGCCGGACAGACGGCTCCCGGCGGGGTCACGGTCTACGGGAATGGCGTGTCGTTCACGGACTCCGACGAAACAATCGTGCGGCACATTCGTTTTCGCATGGGTGTGAAGGGAGACTCGGGCAAGGACTGCGTTACGCTCGCCCGCGGCCGGAATATGATCTTCGACCACGTTTCAATTGCCTGGGGTCGTGATGAAAATTTTTCGATCAACGGAGTCGCTACAAACATCACCATCCAGGACAGCATTGTTGCGCAGGGCCTGCAGCACCACTCGGCTGGCGGGCTCATCCAGACGAGCGGCGGCGTCAGCATTCTCCGAACGCTTTACGCAGATAACCACACGCGCAATCCGAAGGTGAAGGGTGTGAACCAGTACGTGAACAACGTGGTGTACAACTGGGGCCGCGGCGGATGTTACATCCTTGGCGATTCCGACGGCCCATCATTTGCCAACGTGATGCACAACTATTTCATTGCAGGCCCCAACACAGGCGCGGCTCCGTTTACGCGCGGCAATGAGAACTTCCGAATTTTCGCCGAAGGAAATTTCTTTGATGGCAATCGCGATGGCTCGTTGAACGGCCAGGTGATTCCGCGGGCGGATTATGGTGTGGTCAGCTGGCGCGAGCAGCCGTTCGATTACCCCCAAATGCGCGTGCTGAATGCCCAGCAGGCGCTCCGAACGGTTCTGGGGCGCGCAGGTGCGTGGCCGCGCGACGCAGTGGACGCGGCACTGATCCAGGAGGTCCGCTCGTTCGGAACCGCGGGTCAGATCATCACAAACGAAATGGCTTACGCTCCCGTAATGCCAGCGCGCGTCACCAGCGAAACAGTGGTGGATACCGACAGGGATGGCATGCCCGATGATTGGGAGAAGCGCGCTGGCTTGAATCCGAATGACGCCGCTGATCGCAACCAACGGGCGTCGAGCGGCTACACGCGGCTTGAGGAATACCTGAATGGGAAAGCTGACGCGCTGCTGGCAGATGCTTCGGGATCAGATGACACTGCAGCTGCGGTTCGTTCCCCGGCGGGTGCGGCTGCGGTGCAGAATTGACGGGGTGATGTGCCGAAAAGAGGTGGGAGTTTCAACGCACAATCCTGCTATAACTGCTTCCTGGCGTTCGGGCGAAGCCCGTTGTGCCCCAATTTGAAATGAGTTCTACCGATCCAGTCATTGCCCTCGGACTACGCCTGTTCCATGCGCTCGTTCTCGGGGTGTTCGTTCTTCAAAATCCTTTCAGTGCGTGCGCCGCGCCGTTGCCCGCGTTTCCAGGCGCCGAAGGCTTCGGCCGCTTTGCCACGGGCGGCCGCGGCGGAACCGTTTATCGTGTCACAAATACGAATGACTCGGGACCCGGGTCGTTTCGGGATGCGGTCAGTGTTTCCGGGCGCACCGTAATCTTCGACGTCGGCGGCGTGATTGATTACAAGGCGCCGCGCTACGCCCCCAAACCAAACATCACCATCGCGGGCCAGACCGCGCCCGGCGACGGAGTGACGCTTTACGGCAACGGCCTTTCCTTCTCGGGAGCGAACAACAATATCGTGCGATTCCTTCGCGTGCGGCAGGGAGTCAAGGGCGACAGCGGCACCGATGCGCTCGGCATTGCCAATGGTCACACGATGATCTTCGATCATCTCGCGGTGTCGTGGGGCCGCGATGAGACATTCTCCATCAGCGGCAATATCACAAATATCACGATCCAATCGACCATCATCGCGCAGGGTTTGCAGTCGCATTCCGCCGGCGGGCTGATCCAGACACCCGGGGGCGTAAGCATTTTGCGGAGCCTCTATGTGGACAACGACACGCGGAATCCAAAGGTGAAATTCAAGAACGAGTTCGTGAACAACGTCATCTGCAATTGGGAAACCATTGGCTACAACATGGGCGGCGATTCAGCGGGCGACTCGTTCGTGAACATGTTCAACAATTATTTCATTCGCGGTCCGGCCAGCAGTTCCACGGCGATCGGCGGAGGCAATCTGAACTTTCACATCTACGCTTCAAACAACTGGTACGACGGAAATCGGAATGGCATCCTCGATGGCACCGAGTTGCCGATCCCGAACTACGGTTCCATGGACCTTCAGTCCGTGCCGTTTCCGTATCCCGTAACGACAGCGTATTCGCCGCTCACCGCATTGAAGCTCGCCATCAGCGATGTTGGCCCATCATTTCGCCGCGACAGCGTCGATGAACGATTGATCACAGAACTGATTTCGTGGGGAACGCTGGGGGGTACGATTACATCCGAGTTGCTGCCGCCGATGAACGGCCCTGGAATTGTTCGCAATGGAACGCCTTATCCGGATTCCGACAACGATGGCATGCCTGACTTTTGGGAATCGGGGACCGGATCGAACCCAAACGTCGCGGACAACAACAGTGCCAGCCCGAGTGGAAGCGGATATACGCGGCTTGAGGATTACCTGAACTGGCTGGCGGAGCCGCATGGTATCGCGTTGATGAACACGAATGTTGTCATCGACCTGCGCCAGTTTACGCGCGGCTGGGTGGTGCTGAATCGAAACCCGGTTTGGAGCGCCGGCAACGCTGTGAATGGCAGCGTCGCCTTGATCAACGGCTGCTTCGCTCAATTCACTCCCGACCCAGGATGGCATGGCTCGGCAGGTTTTCAGTTCACGGTGAACGATGACGATGGTGAGCCGCTGACGCGAACGATGAACCTGCTTTTCACGCCTGCTGCTCAGCCGTTTCAATCCGTATGGCGGGGCGATGATATTGCGAACAAATGGAATCGGCTCGGGGATTTCAATTGGCACGACGGCATTTCGCTCATGTATCCGTTTCATGACGGCGATTCCGTGCTCTTCGATGACAACGGTTCGGTCAATCCCGCGGTGAGCATCGAGGGCGTGCTCCAGCCTGGATTCGTCACAGTTGACGCCGCGCGCCATTATGCGTTCGCAGGCAACGGGTCGTTGGGTGGAACAATGGCTCTTACGAAGAACAACTCCGGGACGCTTACCATTCAGAACGTGAACACCTATTCGGGCGCAACGACGGTGAGCAATGGAACGCTGCTCGTTCACGGCGCGTTGACTGCGAGTCCGGTCATGGTTCGCAGCCGCGGCACCATTGGCGGCAGCGGATCCCTTGGAAACGGGCTCACGGTTTTCAATGGCGGAAGCATTGTCCCTGGGAATGGCAATGGTGCGGCCGGAACTCTCACGATCACGAATGGACTCACGATGGCGGGCGGCGTAACGAATCGATTCGACCTCTCCGATGACGCTGCGGGCACCACGAAAACGAACGATGTTGTCGATGTAATCGGCGATCTGACCCTGTCAGGAGTGAACGCGATTCGCGTGAGCCTCCTGGACGGCGTGCCTGGAAATGGCGTTTACACGTTGATTCGTTACAGCGGCAACTTGAATGGCAGCCTTGCAAACCTTGTGATCTCAGGCGTGAGCGGGACGCTGACGAATCCGCCGGGATCGATCGCAATGGTTGTCGACGCGCAACGTCCGCCAGCGTTCCTCCTGTGGGCCGGAGACAACGTGAGCAACATCTGGGACGAGGGCACGAACGTCGTGTGGCTGAACGAAGGCGCGCCGGATCGTTTCTCGTTTCTCGACGAGGTTCTTTTCGACAACACAGGTTCCACCGCGCCATCGGTGAATCTCCACGGCGTGCTGGCGCCTGCCTCCGTGACCGTGGCAGCCGATGTTCATTACACATTCAGCGGCAGCGGGCGCATCAGCGGGACAACAGTCCTCGTCAAAACGAATTCCGGCACGCTGACGCTGAACACCACCAACGATTTCACAGGGCCGATGATCATCGGCGGCGGCGTGGTGTCCGTTGGACAACTTGCCAATGGGGGAGTGCCGAGCTCGATTGGCGCGGGCGGGGCGGATTTTGCAAACCTCCAATTGTTCAACAGCACCCTGCGGTACTCAGGCGCGACCGCATCGTTAAATCGCGGCGCCACGCTGTTCGGATCAGGAACGATCGAAGTCGTGAACGGTGGAGCAACCGTGACGTGGAACGGGACCAACACCGGTTCGGGGTCATTGATCAAGAGCGGGCCCGGAACACTGGCGCTTTCGGCTGGGAATTCCTACAGCGGCGGAACCGTGCTGAAGGCGGGGATGCTGGCGCTGAGCGGCCCGGCGGGCGGCGGAACCGTGACGGCCAACAACTACGCGATGGGCTCGGGCAGTGTCACTTTCCAGGGTGGAACGCTGAAGCTCTTCGGCCACGGCCTGGGCTTTTCGCCCAGCTACGGCACGTTCAGCCGGCCGATGATTGTCCCCGAGGGTGAAACGGGAACGCTTCTGACGCCGCCGCGTTACACCATGAGCGCTCCCCTCAGCGGTTCGGGCACCTTGAACCTCGAGGTGAATTATGTGCGCGGCACATTGAACGGAAACTGGTCAGCGTTCACGGGCTTGATCAACGTCACAGCCCTGGTTGCGGATTCAGAATTCCGCATAGCAAACTCGTCAGGGTACGCAGGAGCAACGCTCTTCCTGAACAACAATGTCGTGATCACGCGCAGCGGCAGCGCGATCACCGTGGAAATCGGCGCGCTGGGTGGCACGGGCGGTTCGCGAATTGGTCCCGGGAATTCAACATCGAGCGGCAGCAGCTATCGCGTCGGTTGGAACAACGAGGACGCAACGTTCGCAGGCCGCATTCTCGCTGATGGCGCGAACACGGTCACCAAGGTCGGGACCGGCAACTGGCGATTGTCTGGCGCGAACACGTATTCCGGCGGAACGATCGTCAGCAATGGAACGCTCACCGTGAACAACACATCCGGCAGCGCCACTGGAACCGGGGCGGTGACCGTCCACGCGGGTGCCACGCTCGCAGGCGCCGGCTCCATCAGTGGATCCACGACAGTCGCTGCTGGCGCGGTGCTGTCGCCCGGGGACCCCGTCGGAACACTCAAGTTTACGGGATCACTCTCGCTCAACAACGGTTCGTTGCTCGAACTCGATCTCGGCACCGCCGGTGATCTTGTGACGGTCGGCGGCGCATTGAACGCCAACGGCGTAATTCACGTGCGTGCAACGAATGGATTTGGCCCCGGCACCTACACTTTGTTTACGTCCCCCGCTATTATGCCCGGGAACCTTTCGGTCGGATCGATGCCGGCCGGCTACTCGGGCGTGGTGAACACCCAGACACCAGGACAGATCCGCCTGGTTGTAACGGAATCGGTTCCGCCTGTGATGGGAAATGTTTCATTCGCGAACGGCCAGTTGATCGTGACAGGAAGCGGATCCATGGGCGTGAAGTATCGCGTGTTGACATCAACGAATCTAACCGTGGCGCCGTCGCTCTGGACGCCGATCTTCACCAACTTTGTTGATGCCAGCGGGAGCTTCCAATTCACAAACAGCGTGTCCGCTCCCGGCGGCGCGTATTTCCGTCTTGAACTGCTGCCGTGAATCCATAGATAGCCGCGGCGCCAAGGGACTTTTTCCATGAAATGTCATTTTCGTTTCTCTAGCGCCGCAAACAGACATCAGTTAGCCGCGAACGCGATTATTCTGGCCGCAGGGTTTTTCTGCACTGCGCTGCATGGCCAGACTCCTGCCTTCCCGGGCGCGGTCGGTCACGGAGCGTTTGCCAGCGGCGGCCGCAACGGTTCCATTTATCGTGTCACCACGCTCGCCAACAGCGGCGCCGGGTCATTCCGCGACGGTGTAAGCCAGCCCAATCGGATCATTGTTTTTGATGTGGGCGGCTATATGACGCTGTCGTCGGAAGTCCCGATGTCGCGCAACCTGACGATCGCTGGCGAAACAGCGCCAGGCGGCGGCATCGCCATTCGCGGCGCGGAAGTTTCCACTGGGTCCTCGACCAACATTATCATTCGCCACGTCAGATTTCGGCCCGGCAACATCGCGGACTCCGGTGCGCACTGCATCAACATCCGCGGAACCAATATCATTCTCGACCAGGTGTCGCTCGAGTTCGGCCCGTGGAACAACGTCGGAGGAGTCAATGCGGACAATCTGACGATCATGCGCTCGCTGATTGCCGATCCCATCGGACAGCAATTCGGCGCACACATGGAACGGATCGGCGGCAAGATTACGTGGTATCAGAACATCTTTGCGAATGGCCATGGACGGCAACCCATGGCGAAGATCAACACGGTCTTCATCAACAACGTCGTCTACAATTACCAGGCGGCCTACGACACGGGCGACACTAGCGGCATCTTTTCCCACGACGTGATTGGCAACTACT
Organism: Verrucomicrobiia bacterium; assembly: GCA_035629175.1. Lineage (NCBI taxonomy): Bacteria > Pseudomonadati > Verrucomicrobiota > Verrucomicrobiia > Verrucomicrobiia bacterium. Next base: position 36,268 of record DASPIL010000001.1, read on the forward strand.
TCATCACGGGTCCGGCCACGACGAGTGCGGGCAACAGCTGGTACCAGATGAATGCCAACCAGAGTTTCTACACAGCTGGAAACCTGCGGGACAGCAATGACGACGGCGTCCTTAACGGTTCGGCAACCGCGCCATCGGGCGTCGTCGTCCTCGCCTCTCCGTGGTCGCCGATGACACCTCTCATTCCGGCTGCAAGCGCGCCCGCAGCTTTCCGCCAGACCCTCTCTCTGGCTGGCGCATGGCCGCGCGATCAGGTCGATCAGATCATCCTGCGCGAGGTGCGGTCGATCGGAATCCTCGGGCCGTATCCCTTGCCCAACAGTCAGAACATCACAGGCCTGGGCAACAACGGCTTTGGCACGATCAACGGCGGCCCGCTCCCGCTCGACACCGACTCCGACGGCATGCCCGATTTTTGGGAATCCGCGGTGGGTTCGAACGCAAACGGGAACGATGCGCTAAACATCGATGCGAGTGGCTACGCCGCAATTGAACATTACCTTCATTGGCTTGCCGAACCGCACGCGCTCACGAGAACCAACACGTTTGTTGACATCGATCTCTCCACGTACACCGCCGGTTTCACGAATGCATTTCCAATCTTTCACCTTGCGAACTCGAGCAACGGCGTCGTGTCGCTCGTGAACGGCCGGACGGCGCGATTCACTCCCGCGGCGGGGATGTCCGGCTTTGGCGGATTCCAGTTCGCTGTAACCTCTGCCGACGGATTGAATCTGACGAATCGGGTCAGCATCATTGTTTCGGATTTGCCCACGCCTGCTGATCTCGTCTGGCGCGGCGATGGTGTGGCGAACGTTTGGGATGTGGGAACAACGCTGAACTTTGCTGAGGGCGGCGCGCCCGTGGTTTTCAATTCGGGCGACAACGTCATCCTGGACGATAGCGGTTCGAATTCACCCGCGATTCAACTGGCCGCCCCCATCAATGCGGGGATGGTGTCCGTGGTGTCAGAGCAGGATTATACATTTCATGGATTTGGATTTGCGGGAGGAACGCGGCTGTTCAAGACGGGCTCGGGCCGGCTCACGTTGAACAACACCAACACATTCAGCGCGGGCGGGTTTATCAACGAAGGTGTTTTGCAACTCGGCGATGGCATCGCGATGAATGGCAGCATCAGCGGCAACGTGACGAACAACAGCACGATTCTCTTCGCCAATCCCGGCTCAGTGAACAGCGCGGCAAACTTCGGCGGTTCTGGGACGTTTATCAAAACAGGAGCGGGCGCGCTGACCTTGAGCGGAAGCCAGAGCTACACCAACCTGACGATTGTCGAATCGGGCACGCTGGAATTCAACGGCGGTGTTCCCGCGGGAGACATCACGAATAACGCAGTTGTGGCGCTTCGACCGGCTGGAGCAATGACCTATTCCGGATCGATCGGTGGACCCGGCCGCTTGCTGACGGGCAGCTCTGGAATCACGCTGACCCTCAGCGGAAACAACACATTCACGGGTGGAATCAACATCACTTCCGGCAACCTGCGATTTGCAAGCAGCAGCGCCGCGGGATTCGGGCCCGTGACCAACAGCAGCTCAGGACTCGTATACATCGGGCCGGATGTCGTGATCACAAACGACTTTATCCTGACCAGCGCCACCACAGATTTAGGGATGCGGGCGGAAAGTGGCGTGGGTGTGTGGGCAGGGAACATCACCGTCCTGGGGGGCGGCTCCTGGCGCCCTGGCAGCGATGGCGGAACGTTCGTTTTCACGGGTGCCGCGCATCAGGGATCGCGCAACTTCATCGTTCCGCGCGGGGCGGTTCACTTCGCGTCGAACGCTGTCGTCAGCGCGACGGGCGCAGCCACGGCGCTCGGGCGGGACAGCACCGATGGCAATCGCAGCGCCAACATCACGATTCGCGACAACGCGGTGCTTGAGTTGGGTGTCTGCTCAATGGGCGGCGGGCGGCAGGGCGGTTCGGTGACGCTCACGCTTCAGAACAATGCTGCGCTTTCCACGGGTGCAAACAGTTTCGACCTGCATAATGTGAATCGCGCGAACGCCGCAACTACTTTGCGGCTGAACGGCGGAGCGCTGACGGTAGGCAGCTTTACCAAGACCCGCACCCACACCAACACCATTCAATTCAACGGTGGCTGGTTGCAGGCGGGGGGGCCGCACGGTGATTTCCTGCCTGCATTCGCGAACCAGCGCGCGCTCGTGCAAACGGGCGGTGCGCGCATTGACGATAACGGCTTCGACATCGGAATCTCGCAGGCGCTGACCCGCGATCCCGCGTTGGGCGCGGCGCCGGATGGCGGGCTGACCAAGATCGGCTCAGGTGCGGTAACTCTCAGTGGTGTTAACTCTTTCAACGGGCCGGTCCATATTCTTGAAGGCAGGTTGAAGGCCGCGGCTTCGAGCGCTCTTGCAGACGCCGGCGTCTTGCATGTAGCGGCTGGCGCGGTGCTGGATGTCGCGATGGGCGGCACATTCGTTTTGGATGCCGGGCGTTCCATCGAAGGCGACGGCGTGGTGAACGGCGCGTTTGAACTGGGCAATGGCGCGTTTGCGAAGCCTGGCAGCAACGGCGTTGGAACACTGACATTCGATCATTCGCTCACCCTTGACGCCGGCAGCACGATCTTGATGGACGTGCGCTCTGCTGACGGTGCGCGCGATTTGATCTTCGTCGATGCCACATTGATCTTCGGAGGGACGCTGGTCGTAACGAACATTGACCCGGCCCTCTTCGCCGCTGGTCAGCAATTCCAATTGTTCGAGGCTGGCGCCATGGTTGGCGTGTTCGACTCCATACAACTTCCCGCACTTGGAGCCGGCCTGGCGTGGAACACCAACGCACTGCACACCTCTGGAATCATCAGCGTGGCGGCGGCCACCGCAGTGACATTCAACAGCATTGGACGGACGAACGGAAACATCGTGCTGACTGCGGCGGGCGGCGCACCGGGGGGAACTTATTATCTGCTGACGGCGACCAATCTCGCATTGCCGCTAAGTGACTGGATTCCGCTGGAAACAAATCTTTTTGATGGAAGCGGCGGATTTCGCCGGGAAGTTCCCGTCGACTCCCTGGAGTCGCTCCGCGTGTTCCGCATTCGCGCCCACTAACGCCTTCCTGGGCGCAGCACCTTCGTAAGCTCCTGCCCATGGAAGGTTTTTCTCGCAGGGAAATCGAAACCTGTCTACAAATCAAATCGACGGAGGCGGGAAACAACCGCCCGAGGCCAAAATTCCATGAACGGGTACGCATTCTTCGCTACGGTCAGGGTTCTGATTTTCATCATGGCATTCGTCGGCGTGGGCTTGCTCATGTGCGTCATAACGATTTGGGCCGAAGTATCGCGTGAGCTGTCGTATCGACGCGAATTCGGAAGCGATTGGCAGGCTCGCTACGAAGATGTCTGGGGATTGGTCTCCCGCGCGCACACACGGATCGGCTTTGCAGCCTTTGGCGCCATCGCGATCGTATGCATTCTCATCTGGTTGTATCGCCATTTGAAAGGTGCGAGTTCCTCTGGTGGGAAAAAGGCGTCGCGCGGCCGCCATTCCGAAATCGATCATTTCACACGCTGCCGTCGAAACGCAGTCATCGGCGTTTACTTCGGGTTGTTTGGCGTGGCTGCCGGAGTTGTGTTGCAACTTGTCTGGCTCGGATTGTTCGAGCGGTCCGACGATCAACAGGCGCTTGGCATTTTTGTCTTTCTCGCGGGTTACGTTTCCGTGATTTGCGGGTGCTGGTGGTGGCTGAAAGCGAAAGCCTGGAGCGAGGGGCTAATCTTTATAGCGGTGATGCCATTGGCGATCCTGTTTGTGCCGTTTGTGCGGCTGATCTTCCTGGCCGCTCCCATGCTGATTGTTTTTGGAATGATCATGATGCCGCTCATCCTGATCGTGGTTATCCTGACTCTGCCCGACAAATCCGGCTCGCGCCGCCGCCGGCATCGATCCTATCCGCGCGAAATCCGCGAGCGGGAAGGGCGGGGTGCTCAGAAACAACTAGAGATTCTGACGCTGCAGCAAAGTGACTCCCCAAACCGCGCCGAGCGCAATCAATTGTGAAAGTGAAATCATCATGAAAGCGACAACCGTATGCTTCAGCCTGCTGTTTTTGGCTGGGCTTTTGTGGGCTTGTTGGTCGAGCGGTTACCAACGGGGATACTCGCGAGGTGCAAGCGACGAGTTCGCGTGCTGGAAGCGGGTCCCTGTTCGAATGGATCGCGATTGGGACGGCTCTATTGTCGGCCGCAGGGATGCCAGGCTGCTGCCGGGCGGCAGGAAGCTTTCACCGGTGCTGGTTCGAATTCCTAATCGAAGCGTCAACAATATCCCGTCCAGAATGCTGCCCTGACGCCTGCGATATCCAGGTGGGACACAGGCAGGGGATGAAGGTTGCTGTGGACGCGTTCGGTGTTTTAAAAGGAGGCCATGAACTCATCGCATCAGGAGTTGCTGCGCGCGATTGACCTCGCTCTCGCAGGGAAATGGGAAGACGCGCACACCATTGTGCAAGGTCTCGAGGATGACGCAACGGCCGCCTGGATTCATGCCGTGCTGCACAAGATAGAAGGGGATACTGCAAATGCGCGTTATTGGTATCGCCGCGCGAATCGCATGGAACACGTCGATGCCGAGCATCGTTCGGAACTGATGTCCATCCAGGCGCAACTGCGGTAGAAGAGATCGCCGGCTTGCGCTCGAAGCGCAGGCTTCAGCCTGCTTCAGCGGGAAACATGCGGGACGTGTGGTACTTGCCCACGCCGATCTCAGTGCCCAGCGTTGAAGCGGCGTGAACGCCGCGTTTCGGAGCGCGGGCCGCTCAAGCCTGGTACTCGTCCATACCCACGCACGAACAGATCGGGTTCCGATCGCCGAACACATTGTCCACTCGGCCCACGTGCGGCCAGAATTTGTAGTCCCGAAGACTCTTCACCGGAAACGCAGCCTGCTCGCGAGTGTAGGGCCGATTCCAATTGTCGCTCGCAATGATATCCGCCGTGTGCGGCGCACCTTTCAGCACATTGTTCCTGGCGTCCACGCTGCCGCTTTCCACGGCTTTCATTTCTTCGTGAATCGAAATCATCGCGTCGCAAAACCGGTCCAGCTCGAACTTCGATTCGCTCTCCGTTGGTTCCACCATCAGCGTTCCCGCCACGGGCCAGGAAAGCGTTGGTGCGTGAAAACCGTAGTCCATGAGGCGCTTGGCCACGTCCTCGGCAGTGACTCCCTTGAACGCGCGCAGGTCGAGGATGCACTCGTGCGCAACCAGGCCATTGCTCCGATAGAGCGTGGGGAAATTATTCTCCAGCCGCCGGGCAATGTAGTTGGCATTGAGGATCGCAAACTTCGTGGCATCCGTGAGTCCAGTTCCGCCCATCATTGCGATATACATCCACGAAATCGGCAGGATGCTGGCGCTTCCCCAGGGCGCAGCGCTGACGGCGCCAATCGCGACCTGATGATTGTCGTCTGCCGAATGGGGAGAGATCACCGAATGGCCCGGCAGGAATGGAACGAGATGTCTTGCCACACCGATCGGGCCCACACCTGGCCCGCCACCGCCGTGCGGAATGCAGAACGTCTTGTGCAGGTTGAGATGGCAGACGTCCGCGCCGATGAATCCCGGGCTTGTGAGGCCCAACTGCGCGTTCATGTTCGCGCCATCCATGTAAACCTGCCCACCCGCCGCGTGCACGATTTCACAAATCTCCCGAATGCTTCCCTCGAAAACGCCGTGGGTGCTCGGATACGTAATCATCAGGCAGGAAAGGGCGTTCCGATGCATTTCGGCTTTGCCGCGCAGATCGGAGACATCGATGTTTCCATCCTTGTCGCAAGCGACTGCCACAATTTTCATCCCGGCCATGGCGGCGCTGGCAGGGTTTGTTCCGTGGGCGGAGGTGGGAATGAGGCAGATGGTCCGATGCGTTTCGCCACGCGACTCGTGGTAAGCCCGAATCACGAGCAAGCCAGCGTATTCGCCCTGGGACCCCGCATTCGGCTGGAGAGAAATTCCGGCAAAGCCTGTGCATTCGGCGAGCCAGCTCTCGAGCTGCTTGAACAGCTCCTGGTAACCGCGTGTTTGTTCCAGGGGCGCGAACGGATGAATCCTTGAAAACTCAGGCCATGAAACGGGAAACATTTCGGCTGTGGCGTTCAGCTTCATCGTGCACGAACCCAGCGGGATCATGGATGCGGTCAGGGAGAGATCGCGCGATTCCAGCCGCTTGATGTAACGCAGCATTTCGGTTTCCGAGTGGTATCGGTTGAAAACCGGATGCTGGAGGAACGTGGATTTTCGGTTGTGAATTTCGGGTTGCGAACCTGGCGCGAGATCCCGCAGGTCGAGGCGGAATGTCTTGTCGTGATTGAATACCTGCAGCAGTTCCGCGATATCCTCGACGCGCGTTGTTTCATCCAGCGCAATGCCAATCGCGCCCTCATCGACCAGGCGCAAGTTGATTCGATGTGCCTTCGCGATTTGCAAAATCTCTGCCGCGCGCTCCTTTCCAGCATTGATCGTTACTGTGTCGAATCGCCGCGCCGGCGGGATGGTGAAACCGAGCTGTTGCGAACCGGCCACGAACAAAGCGGTGAGAGCATGGACACGTTTCGCAATTTTCTTCAATCCCTCGGGGCCATGATACACCGCGTACAAGGCTGCCATGTTCGCGAGCAGCGCCTGTGCTGTGCAGATGTTGCTGGTCGCCTTTTCACGTCGAATGTGCTGTTCGCGCGTCTGGAGCGTCAGGCGCAGGGCCGGCCGCCCGCGGGAGTCCTTCGACACACCAACAAGACGCCCCGGCAGCATGCGTTTGAAAGCATCCTTCGTTGAAAGGAACGCTGCGTGGGGCCCGCCATATCCGAGCGGAACGCCGAAACGTTGAGCGTTGCCCACGGCGATGTCCGCCCCGAACTCGCCTGGCGGCGTGATCAATGTCAGCGCCAGGAGATCTGCGGCAACCGTCAGCATTGCGCCCGCTGCGTGTGCCTTCTCCGCGAACGCGCTGAAATCATGGATGACACCGAACGTGTCAGGATATTGCACCAGCGCGCCAAACACCTGGTCATGGAAAACAAATTGGTCATGACTGCCCACGATCACTTCGATGCCTAGCGCTCGCGCGCGTGTTTGAACCACTTCGATGTTTTGCGGATGACACGCGTCCGACACGAAGAATGTATTCCGCCCATCCTTCAGCGCCTGGGAGAGGGTCATCGCTTCAGCGCATGCGGTGGCTTCGTCGAGCAGCGAGGCGTTGGCGATATGCATGCCCGTCAGTTCCGCGACCATGGTTTGGAAGTTCAGCAACGATTCCAGGCGGCCCTGCGAGATTTCTGCCTGGTACGGGGTGTACTGCGTGTACCAGCCCGGATTTTCCAGCACGTTGCGCTGTATGACGGGCGGCGTGATACAATCATGGAAGCCCATCCCGATGAAGGAACGAAATACCTGGTTCTGCGCGGCAATGCTTTTCAGATCGGCGAGCGCGGCATGCTCGGTTCGCGGGCGCGGCAGATTCAACCGCTGTGTGAGACGGATCTGCCTGGGCACAGCGGCGTCGACAAGTTGATCAAGATCGTTGTAGCCCAACAGGTTGAGCATTTCGCGGGTGTCCTCCGCAGAGGGGCCGATATGGCGTCGAACAAAACTGTCCGGATGCGCCAGGGAATCGGAAAAAGCCGAACTTTCTGAATCTGACATCCGGGGAAGTTAAAAGCGATGTTCGTCAAATCAAGTGCATATGCGCACAGCCGCGGGCAGAGCCTCCGTTTCGATGGAATCTTTGAAACAAATTTCCAGCTTTTCGGTCTTTAGTGATGACAACGGACGAAAACTGTACCCAATCTCTGCAACTCAACTTCTATGAAAAGCACAATCCTCCTCGCATTCGCCGTGATGGCGGGCATTTCGGCCCATGCCGCAGAAAACGCGGACGCGGCAAAAGTCACGGCTGCAATCAGCAAGCTCGAGGCTGCCCCGAATTACAGCTGGACGACGACAACCAAGCTGCCGAATTCGCCATTTGAACCCGGACCTGTCGAGGCCAGGACAGAGAAGGGCGGCTATACACTGATTCGCCAGGACGTCGGCGACAACACCATGGAGGTCGCGTTCAAGGGGACGAACATTGTAATGAAGCAGGACGGTGATTGGCGGCTTCCGGGTGAGCTGGAAGGTTTTCCCGCGATGATGGCAGGCTGGATTGTGCGCAATGGGACGGCGGCTCGTGAAGCCACCAACATGCTGGCAAAGGCCAGGGAATTAAAAGCCGAAGGGGATGTGCTTACATCGGACTACACGAGCGAAGGCGCCACGGCACTGCTTCACTTTGGCCGCGAGACTGGCGCGCCTGCGCCGAAGGACGCCAAGGGATCCATCAAGTTTTGGCTCAAGGACGGAGCGCTGACGAAATTTGAGTCGCACCTGAAGGGCCTCGTTTCGTTTGGCGGCGATGAGCAGGATTTTGAGATGACCCGCACGTTCGACATCAAAGCGGTGGGAACAACCAAAGTCGAAGTTCCCGAGGCAGCCTTGAAGAAACTGGGAGCCAAACCGGCCACCGAACAGAACGCCGAGACGAAGTAGCCTGCTTTTCGCACTCTTCGCAAACGGCGCGGCGGCACATCCTCGCTGCCGCGCCGTGAATCCGTTTACCTCACAACTTCAAAAGCGAAGCCCTTCAGGTATTCCGTTTCGGGAATCATCGGAATGATGGGGTGATCCGGCGATTGCGAATACGTCGCCACGCGCCGCAGGATTTTGTGCGCGTCGTATGCGGCCGACAGGACGGTGTCCTGGAACAGGCTGGCATCCACGTGATGCGAACAACAGAAGGTCGCGAGCGTGCCCCCCGGGCGCAGCAACTTCAGCGCGCGCAAGTGAATCTCCTTGTAACCACGCAAGGCATCGGGCACGGACGCGCGGTTTCGCGTGAATGACGGCGGATCGAGGATGATGAGGTCAAACTTCGGAACGAGCTTCTCGTTCGTCCCGGTCTTGGTCTGCGCCTTCAGCCAGTCGAAGACGTTGGTGACTTCGAGGGAAATCTTGCCTGTTAGGCCATTGATTTCGGCATTGTGGCGGGCGGCGGCGACAGCGTCTTCACTTTGATCCAGAAGATGGACGTGAGCGGCGCCCGCGCTTGCGGCATGCAGACCGAAGCCGCCGACGAAGCTGAAGCAATCCAGGACGTGCCCGCCTTTTGCAAACCGCGCGACGGCTTTATAGCTCGTCTGCTGATCGAGATACATCCCGGTCTTATGCCCGGTGAGAAGATCCGTTTCGAACGACAAACCATTGAGATTCACGCGGACCTTTCCGGATAACTCGCCATCCAGAATTCCGTTCGACTCCGTCAACCCCTCGAACTTCCGTGATGCAACATCGCTCCGTTCGAGAATGGCGCGCGGAGAAAACATGCGCTTCAGCACGTTCACGATCATTTGCTTCCGCTTATCCATGCCGAGCGCGGAGATTTGCAGGACGAGCACATCGTCGTATTTGTCGACAATCAGACCGCTGAGGAAGTCGCTTTCTGCGTTCACAACGCGGAACGACGTGGCCTCGGGCATGTGCCGCGCCCGAACAGCCATGGCATCATCAAACCGTTGTTGAAAGAAGGATTCGTCCACCGTGATGCGATCGGGAGCGAGAATGCGCACGTGAATGCGCGATCGCGAATTGAAGAAACCTGCGCCGAGCAGTCGCTGGCGATGATCCTTCACCTGGACGAGTTCGCCGTCGCCGGCCTGCGCCGTCATGCGCAGGATGGAGGATTGGTAGACCCAGGGATGTCCGGCCACGATGCGATCCGCTTCGCCGGGTTTAAGAATGACCGTTGGCAATGATTCCATAGTTTGTAAACAGGTCCGCGGAACATCCTACAGTTCGCCGCTCGAGGCAAGGCGGACCCGCGAGCGGCGGTCCGCGCGCGCGCAATCGCAACGCTTGCCTCTGTTGGGCGTTTCCGATAAGGAAGAGCCATTCAATTACCCATCCAATCCATATGAAATCCGGACTTTCGAAGTGTTTAGGTGTTTCTGTTGTCCTGGCTGCCACTCTCTGCAACGCCGCCGACGTTCCCGCCGCATCCACAAACTCCAGCGAGAAACTCAGCTACAGCATTGGCATGAGCATTGGATCCAGCATCAAACGCGCTGGTTTTGAAGTGGATCCGGAAATTGTCAGCCGTGCCATCAAAGAGGTTCTCTCTGGTGCCGAATTGAAGATGACCGAGCAGGAGGCGCAACAAACAATCATGGCGCACCAGCAGGAACTTCGCGCGAAGCGTGATCAGGAACGCCAGCAACTGGCGGATAAAAACCGGGCCGCATCGGAGAAGTTCCTCGCCGAGAACAAGCAAAAGGCCGGCATTCGCACCCTCGCCGCAAGCGCCCCGGATGGATCCAGCGGTGAAGCGCAATACCAGGTGGTCGCGGAAGGCGACGGGGAATCGCCCCGGCCCGACGACGTCGTCACTTTCAACTACACGGCAAAAACGATTGATGGCAAGGAAATCGACAGCTCCACGCGGCGCGGGCAGCCGATGCAAACCGTTCTCAAGCACTACCCGCTCGCAGGTGTGCGGGAGGCGCTCCAAAAAATGAAGGCTGGCGGAAAGTGGCAGCTGTTCCTTCCGCCCTCCCTGGCCTTCGGCGACATGGGCGCGCCGAATGTGGAACCCGGGAGTGTCGTTGTGTATGACCTCGAACTCGTCAGCTTCGAAGCGCCTCAGCCGTTGACAAGCGACATCATCAAAGTGCCATCGAAGGAAGAGTTGGATAAAGGCGCGAAGATCGAAGTGATCAAGGCTGAAGACGTGAAGAAGATGCAACAGCAGCAGCAACAACTGCAGCGAAGCAATTCACCGTCTGCGAAGTAGATCCCGGTTACTTGACCGTATTCACCAGGGGCGCAAGCCCCTGAATTCTCACCTCGAGGCGGTCCCCCGATTCGATTGGGCCCACACCTGACGGCGTGCCCGTCAGGATGACGTCCCCTGGCAACAGCGTCATGTTCGTGGAGACGAAGCTCACGATGTCGTAACAATTGAAGATCAATTGGTTGGTGTTCGAATTTTGGCGGAGTTGGCCGTTTTGGAATAATTGAATGGTCAGGTCATGCGGATCGATCTTCGTTTCCACATACGGCCCGAGCGGCGTGAAGGTGTCAAATGACTTGCAGCGCGTCCACTGGCTCTCGGCATTTTGAATGGTGCGATCGCTGATATCCTGGGCGCAGGTGTAACCAAAGATGTAACGCGCGGCGGCGGCAGGTGTTACGTTTCGAACACGGCGTCCTATCACGATGCAGAGTTCGGCCTCGAAATCCGTTCGATGATTCTGAAACGGAACTTCGATCTTGCCCCCGTCAGGAATGAGCGATGTGGTTGCCTTCAGCCAGAAGAGGGGTTCCTTGGGAACGGCTTGCTGAAGCTCGCGGGCGTGATCCGCGTAATTCAGCCCGATCGCGATGACCTTCGATGGCACAACGGGGGTCAAGGTGCGCACGCCTTTCAGCGGAGTGGGCTTGCGATCAAATGAAGGTGAGCCGAATACATCTCCCCGTACCCTGAACAGTTCCCCATCCACAGCCTTCGCGTAGAATATCTCGTCGCCTTTTTGGAATCGACCGATAGCTGCCATAGGGCGGCGCCACTCTACAAACCGCGGCACCGTGCTGCAAGGCGAATCAGGCAACACGCCGGAAGACAAATCTTGGCCATACGGACAAAAAGTGTCTAGTGACGCCTCCGGGGGAATTCTCCAGAATCCTGCAAGCCGCCATTCGGGGCTATTTTGACATGCAAACGCGATTTGATCTCACGCAGTCGGACATTCCCAAAACATGGTACAATCTGCTCGCCGACTACCCTGAACCGATGCCGCCACCCTTGCATCCGGCAACGCGTGAACCGATGCCGCCGCAGGGGCTCGAAGCCATTTTTCCGGCCAACCTGATCGAACAGGAAGTCAGTGTTGAACCGCGGATCGAGATCCCTGAGCCGGTTCGTGAAATCTATGCATTATGGCGGCCGACACCGCTGTTGCGGGCGGTGCGGCTGGAGCGCGCGCTGAATACTCCCGCCCATATCTATTACAAGTACGAAGGTGTCAGCCCCGCTGGCAGCCATAAGGTGAATACTTCCGTCCCGCAGGCATATTTCAACAAAATCGCCGGGACCAAACGGCTGGCGACCGAAACCGGGGCAGGGCAGTGGGGCGCATCGCTCGCGTTCGCCTGCAGCCTCTTCGGCCTTGAATGCAATGTCTACATGGTCAAGGTCAGCTACGACCACAAACCTTACCGCCGCATGCTGATGCACACGTGGGGAGCAACGGTCCACGCAAGCCCAAGCAATCTCACACAGTATGGACGCCAGCTGCTCGCGCAGGATCCGCATTGCCCCGGCAGTTTGGGAATTGCGATCAGTGAAGCCATCGAGGACACCGGCACGCATCCCGACACAAAATACGCGCTTGGAAGCGTGCTGAACCATGTCTGCCTTCACCAGACGGTGATCGGAGAGGAGACCATTCGCCAGATGGAATTGGCGGGAGAAGAGCCTGACGTGATCATTGGCTGTTGCGGCGGCGGGAGCAACTTCGCGGGTATCGCGTTCCCGTTCATGCGACTCAAGCTCCACCAGAAAAAGCAATATCGGATCATCGGCGTCGAACCCTCAGCCTGTCCCACACTGACCCAGGGCAAATTGCGTTATGACTTCGGCGACACTGCTGAGACCACTCCGTTGATGATGATGTACACCCTCGGGCACAAGTTCATGCCGCCTTCAATTCATGCGGGCGGCCTGCGGTATCACGGAATGTCGCCGATGGTCAGTCACGCGCTGCGCCTGGGATTGATGGAAGCGCAGGCTGTCGCGCAAACGAAAGTTTTCGAAGCTGCTGCGTTATTTGCGCGGACCGAAGGACTTGTCCCCGCACCCGAATCCGCGCACGCGATAGCGAGTGCCATTGATCAGGCGATCGAAGCGCGCGAAGCCGGCTGCAAGCGCGTGATCGTGTTCAATCTTTCAGGGCATGGCCTGCTGGACCTGAGCGCGTTCGAGAGTTATTTCCACGGGAAACTGCAGGACGTGTAAGTCGCCCGGTCAACTCTCGACCGATCGCTGCAATAACGGCCGCAGGATTTTCCAAACGTTCTCGGCAAGGATCTCCTGGCCTTTTGCGGTCGGGTGAATGCGGTCGCCCTGGTTCAGGTCCGGGCGCCCCCCAACGCCTTCAAGTAGAAATGGAACAAGCGCTGCCTTGTTGGTCTCGGCGAGTTCCTTGAACACCTGCTCGAACTGCCTGGTGTACGTCTCGCCCATGTTGGGCGGCATCTTCATGCCGGCGATGACCACCTGCGTTCCGGGATATTTCTCCTTCGTTTGGTCGATGATCGCCTGCAGGTTTGATTTAGTCGTAAGCGGCGGAATCCCGCGCAAACCATCATTCGCGCCGAGTTCCACCACGAGCACATCCACCTTTTGGCGCAGCAGCCAGTTCAGGCGCCGCAAACCGCCCGCCGAAGTGTCACCGCTCAACCCCGCGTTGATGACTTTGAAATTCCATCTCTCTCGCTGGATCTTGTCCTGCAGCAGCGCGGGAAAACTTTGGTCCGGTTCCAGTCCGTGTCCCGCCGCGAGACTGTCGCCCAGCACAAGAATGGTTCGGGCTGGCGCACCGCCTGTCGCGGACGGAGAGTCGGCGCCAAAAAGAAAGACAGGCATGAGATGCGACAAGACGCCTGCCAGCAGCAGGCGAATCATCGGTGTGCAAACAAAAATCATGGCCCACTCTTCCCGTGCCCGCGAAAAATCGCAACCGATTTTGCCCGTCAGGCGCATGCCGCAGTTGTCTCCCGTCACTTGGGACGATTCGGCAGCCTTCGACACGCGTTTTGACCAAAAAAAGGTCGCGCCCCGAACCGAAAGCTGGCAAACAGTGCGTTCGCGCCCCGCCTCGTGGGCCACGATTGCTTCAACGGCAATCCGCGGCAGCAGGACAGCAAATTCCGGAAAGCCTGAGCCCGCTGCATCTGATGTTCTCGCGGGGCCCCAGCGTGCGCTGAAAACATGAGTACGAAAAAGTTACGGTTTGGCCTGCCCAAAGGCAGCCTCCAGGAAGCCACCATCGAGAAGATGGCCAAGGCCGGTTTCAACATCTCCGTGAGCAGCCGCTCCTACATCCCTTACGTGGACGACGACGAGATGGAAATTCGTTTGATTCGCGCCCAGGAAATCAGCCGCTATGTCGAGCACGGCTATCTCGACTGCGGCATCACGGGGCACGACTGGATTGTCGAGAACAGCTCGAAGGTGCACGAGGTGGGCGAGTTTCTGTTCAGCAAAGTTTCCCGACGCCCCGCTCGCTGGGTTTTGTGCGTTCCCGAAAGTTCACCTGTGAAGTCCGTGAAAGATCTTCAGGGAAAGCGCATTGCAACTGAGGTGGTTAACATCACCAAAAAGTATCTCAAAAAGCACGGAGTTCAGGCAGAGGTCGAGTTCTCGTGGGGCGCCACCGAAGTGAAGGCGCACGAACTGGTGGACGCAATTGTCGAGGTGACGGAAACGGGTTCCTCGCTCAAGGCGAACAAGCTCCGCATCGTGGACGAACTGCTGAGCTCGACACCGCGGCTGATTGCAAACATGGATACGTGGAAGGATCCGTGGAAGAAAAAGAAGATCGAGACCCTGGCCATGCTGCTCAAGGGCGCGCTGGATGCCGAGGCGAAGGTCGGGTTAAAGATGAACATTGCCGAGAAGAACCTGGAAAGCCTCCTCCGAAGTTTGCCTGCGTTGCGCAATCCAACGATCTCGGGCTTGAGCCTCAAGGGTTGGGTGGCGGTTGAAACGATTATCGACGAACACGTGGTGCGGGAACTCATCCCGCAGCTCAAGGCAGCGGGCGCGGAGGGGATCATTGAATATCCATTGAACAAAGTGGTCTATTGACCTGGAAAATAGGCTTGCAACATGGGTTTTCACTGATAGGTTCTCGGCTCCTTTTTTGAGAAAGAGCTTTTATGGCACGAATTTGTGAATTGACGGGTAAGCGGCCGATGAAGGGCAGTATCATCTGGCGCAGTGGTAAGTCGAAGAAGTCGGGTGGTATCGGCACGCACGTGACCGCAATCACCAAGCGCCGCTTCATGCCCAACCTGCAGCGCGTCAAGGCTGTCATGCCGAACGGCGAAGTCCGCTACGTCCGCGTCGCCGCCAGTGCGATCAAGAAAGGGCTGGTCACCAAAGCCGCAAAGCGCACCTGGAAGAAAGACGCGCCGAAAGCCAAGGCGTAATTTTCGTTCCAACTGAAATTCGAAAGCGAGGTCATGCGGCCTCGCTTTTTTGTTCAACGCGCTTTGAAGCGGTGCATCGTGGCCCGCTTCAATTCACGATCCGCCTCCTTCTTCTTCAGGTCTTCGCGCTTGTCGAACTCGGCTTTTCCCTTTCCAACACCGAGCGCGACCTTGACGCGGCCGTTCTTCCAGTAGAGCGACAACGGCACGATCGCATTGCCCTTCACGGATGCGAGACCGAAGAGCTTGCGGATCTCGCTTTTGTGCAACAGGAGTTTGCGGGCGCTCTTGGGTTGATGATTATTGAGGTTTCCGTGCGTGTATTCGTCAATGTGGACGTTGTGCAGGAAGACCTCATCGTTCTCAACCCGCGCAAACGCGTCGCTGATCTGGCCCTTGCCCGCGCGGAGGGCCTTCACCTCGGTGCCCTTCAACACGATCCCCGCCTCGAAGGTTTCGAGGATGTGGTAATCGCGCCGGGCTTTCGGGTTGGTGACAATGTCAGCCATAAATGGGAACAGCCAGAAGGTCGCCCCTCTGGCTGGACAGGAAAACGGGTTTGTAGCCCGGGGTCAGGCCTTTTTCTTTTTCTTGGCGGTGGGCCGCGTCAGCTCCACAAGCTCGGGCATCTCAAATCCAATCTTCTCCTCGATAATCTCGAGCAGGGCGATATCCGCCACGCCCAGGTTTCCGACCTCAGTGATGAGCGGACGGCTCATGGCACCGGCGCCGGAGTTGAGCTGGCGCACGCGGCGCGACACCAGATTGATCAGAACGTTGGGGTTTCCAACCTTCTCCAAAGCCTTTTTTGTAAGTTCAGCGTTCAAGGTAAAATCCAGAAAAGTCGAGCGCCGTAAGGTAGCTGGAGACCGGATGAATGCAATGCCTAATTTTTTGCCGCTCGCGCGCGATTACTGCGTAACGATTTTAACGGCGTGGGCCCATTCGCTGGGTTTCGTCATCGGCAATGTTACCAGCAACGCTTCTTCGGTTTGCTGGGCTGACGCGTACAACTTGCCTGCGCGTCCGCTGGCCAGCGTTGAAGCGCCGTGAACGGCGCGCGGCGTTTTATCCAATGCCGACGCGTTCGCCAGCTTTCTGCTTGCGATACTGCTCGCGGATCCACTTGTAGGTCGCGGCCAAACCTTTATCGAGAGGCGTGTTCGGCTCCCACTTCAGCACTTTCTTGATGAACGTGTTGTCGCTGTTGCGTCCTGCCACGCCACGGGGAGCGTTCAAATCGTAAGTCCGCTTGAGCTTCACGCCTGCGATCTTCTCCACCTTCGACAAAAGCTCGTTGATCGATACAAGTTCGCTCGAGCCAAGATTGATCGGCGTCGCAATCAACTCATCGCTGTGCATGATCATATCGATCCCTTTCACGCAGTCGTCGATATACATGAAGCTGCGGGTCTGGTTGCCGTCGCCCCAGATCGTGATCTCCTTCTTGCCCGTCTCCATGGCGTCGATGACTTTGCGGCACATCGCGGCGGGTGCTTTTTCGCGGCCACCCGTCCACGTGCCATTGGGTCCGTAAACATTGTGGAAGCGAGCAATGGCGGTCTTCATGCCCCTTTCATGCCAATATTCCTCGCAGAACATTTCGGAAACGAGTTTTTCCCAGCCGTAACCGCGCTCGGCCATTGCGGGATACGCGTCGGATTCCTTGAGGGCGCGGACGTCGGGATCCTGCTGGAGGAGCGTGTTGTAGGCGCATGCGGAGGAGGAGAAGAAATAGCGGCGGGCGCCGGCGCGGTAGGCGGATTCCACCATGTGCGTGTTGATCAGGATGCTGCGCAGGCATTCAACGCGAAAACGTTCAATGAATCCCATCCCGCCCATGTCGGCGGCGAGGTTGTATACTTCGACGGCGCCTTCGCAAACGCGCCGGCAATTCTCCTCGATGCTGCAATCCAGGGAGAGGTTCTCCACATCCGGAACATGAAGATACCATTCGTAGAGCGGCTTTTTGTCGACAGCACGAATCCGCGTGAAACCTTTCTTACTGAAATAAAGAGCCAGATTGCCTCCGATAAAGCCGCCGCCGCCTGTGATCACAATGAGATCGTCCTTCTTCAGTGCCGGATCTTTTTCAACAACTCGTTTCGTTTCCATAGTCTTGTGTGGTCGGTATAGGGCGTTGAGTGTCGGAAAAACCTGCGGTTGCGGCAATATGAATAAGCTCAGTAAACCCGCAGATAAATGGCTTTCAGATAGGCTGCCTCGGGAAAGGTTGCGGGATGATCGGCGGGGTGAGCGGCCGTTTGCAGCTCTTCGAATCGACGCCCCGATTTTTTCGCTGCGACGCGAATCGCGCCGAAGAACTCGTCGTTTGTGACGTGGGCGGAGCACGAGCAGGCGACCATTACGCCGCCGCGGTTCAGCCGCTGCAGCCCAAGAGTCGCCAAACGTTCATAGGCGTGAATGGCTGTCGCGCGCTCGTTTTCGCGTCTCGCGAACGACGGAGGGTCGAGAATGATGAGGTCGAATTCGTGGTGTTCCGCATTCGCCAGCCAGGCGAATGTGTCCCCTTGCACGCGTTCCTGGTGACATTCGCGGATTGCTGGATGATTCTTGTTCAATTGAAAGTTGCGGGCGCTGCTCGCCAAGGCATGCGCGCTGATGTCCAGATCGGTCACCGACGCCGCCCCGCCCCGGGCGGCATGAAGCGAAAATCCTCCCGAGAAGCTGAACGCGTTGAGCACGCGTTTGCTGCGCGCCAGATGCTGAACGCGCCGCCGATTCTCCCGCTGGTCCAGGAAGAAACCGGTTTTCTGGCCGCGCAACACGTCGGCTTCGAAGCGAATTCCATGTTCCAGGAATTCCACAGGCGCAGTTATGGGGGAACCGTAAACGACGAAATCCTCACCCGCAGGAATCGTCGAAGGCGTATCTGATGAGAATCGCTGCGCATTGATTCGGAGATTCCGGCTCCATCGAAGCACAAGGCTTTCGGGGGCAAGGGAATCGCGAAGAAGGGCGATCACCTCTGAAAGTCTCGGCAGCCACGCCGCCGAATAGATCTTCAGGACGAGGGTTGCGCTGTAGCGATCCAGCACCAGCGCGGGCCAGCCATCGCTCTCGCCATTGATCCAGCGGTGCCCAGTGGTATCGGCTTCGAAGAGTCCTGCGCGGCGCTGCAGCGCGGCAGTGAGGTGCGCCTTCCACCACGCTGCATCGATCTTCTGCGGCTTTCCGTGGTGAAGCACGCGCATGCGGATTGGCGAATCCGGATCGAACAGGCCGACCGCCAGGAAGCGATCCTTTCGATCATAGACAACGGCCAGTTCGCCTGTCTCGCCCGGCCGATTCTGCTCGCGGATGCTGTCCGCAAAAAGCCAGGGATGCCCAGCGCGCAGCTGCGATTCTGCCGCAGGCGAAACCCGAAGGCGAAGACGTGGCGTTGCTGGATTCATTTGCAAGCCGGCAGACTGGCAGCCAGAGCTCCTCTCGCCAAGCAGATCGTCGAGCAGGACCAACGGAAAATTGCCCGATTGCAATTTTGACGAGTTAACAGAGATTGGGCGCATGGCGGAGCAGAAACCCATTCATGTTGTGGTCCTGGGCGCCGGTTTTGGCGGGCTTGAGTTCTGCAAGCACTTTCGCCATCCGCAGGCGCGGATTACGGTTGTGGACCGTACGAATCATTATCTATTCCAGCCGCTGCTTTACCAGGTGGCCACGTGCGGCCTGTCCGCACCCGATGTCGCCCAGCCCATACGAGGAATTCTTTCCGGCCGCGAAGACATCACGGTTTTGTTCGACAAGGTCGCCGACCTGAACCTTTCGGCGAAGCAGGTGATGCTCAGCTGCAACGTCCTGAAATATGATTACCTCGTGATGGCGCTGGGAAGCCAGACGGGTTACTTCGGCCATCCGGAATGGGAGCGTTATGCGCCTGGCTTGAAGACTCTCGACGACGCATTGCGCATCCGCAGCCAGGTGCTTCTCGCCTATGAACGGGCTGAGGGCACGATCGACGTTGCCGACGATGAGCGTTTGATGACCACGGTGGTGATTGGCGGCGGGCCGACAGGCGTGGAGATGGCGGGTGCGCTGGCAGAACTTGCGCGCACGGTCCTGGCGCGCGATTTCAGGCGGATCGATCCATCCAAGGCGCGCACGATCCTGATCGAAGGTTCACCCGAAGTTCTATCGCACCTGCCGCCGGATCTCAGCCGCAGCGCCACCCGTCAACTTCGCGAATTGGGAGTCATAGTGAAGACTGCGACGCGTGTGAAAGATATCCGTGAAGGTGAAGTGTGCCTGGACAGTGGAGAAACCATCCGCGCTGCAAACATCATCTGGGCCGCGGGCGTCGCGGCGAATCCGCTGACGCGCAAGCTGGGCGTTCCGCTGGACAAGGCTGGACGCGTGAAAGTCAATCCAGACCTCAGCCTCCCGGGATTTGCGGAGGCCTTCGCCGTTGGCGACATGGCATTGGTGTTGCAGGACGATGGAAAGCCGGTGCCCGGAGTTTCGCCGGCGGCGATGCAGATGGGACGCCACGTCGCGCGGTTGATCCGGGAAGACATCGACAAAGGCGCGGAGAGGCCGGGCCGCGGCGCGTTTCGATATCGGGACAAGGGAACGATGGCAACGATCGGCCGGTCTGCGGCCGTGGCGTGGATCGGGAAGTTCAAGTTTTCAGGGTTGCTGGCCTGGCTCGCCTGGCTGTTTGTTCACCTGATTTTCCTGATTGGTTTCCGAAACAAAATCGCGGTGCTCTTTCAATGGGGATACTCGTACTTCGCATTCAAACGCAGCGCGCGATTGATCACATACATGCCACAGGAAACTGGAATAGCGCTGGAGTCCTCGACAGGCGGCGGTGTGGCGCGTGAAGAACGTGTTCCCGAGCACGCGGCGAACCGAGACTGATCCGCCCGTTAAGCAATTTTTCGGCGAAAGCGCAGAGCGCACAGCGCGAAGAGCCCCGCTGCCATGGCTCCCAGCACCGCCAGATGTTTCCAGAATTCCACGAGGCTTGCCCCGCGAAGAATGATTGCGCGCATCAGTTCGATGAAATAGGTCGCAGGCAGCAGCGCGCCGAGCGCCTGGAAAATCCATGGCATGGTCGCGCGCGGGAAGATGAATCCTGAGAAGAACACGGATGGCAGCATGAACATCATCGAGATCTGCAGCGCCTGCATCTGGTTCTGCGCGCGGGTGGAGATCAGCAGCCCGAGGCTGAGCAGCGCGAAGATGTAAAGGAAGGAGGATATCAGAAGCGCGGACACGTCTCCCGCAATGGGAACGTGAAAGACGAAGCGCATGATCGCAAACAGGCCGCAGGCCATCACCATTCCGATGAGCAGATACGGAGTGATTTTGCCGAGCATCAATCCCCAGCGGGAAAGCGGGCTGACCAGCAGTTGTTCAATCGTGCCGCGTTCGCGCTCCCGCACCAGGGACATCGACGTGGCAAACACGGTTGCGATCTGGAGCACAAGCCCGATCACACCCGGAACGAAAAAATTCGGACTGCGCATGGCCGGGTTGTAAAGGATCTGGGGCCGCACCTCGACAGCCAGTTCGCGCGCGCCCGGCATCCCCGGCATCTGAAGGATCGATTCGCGAAAGGCGACACCGATGGACGTATTCAGAGCGGCAGACGCAGTGGTGGAATTCGATCCGTCGATCAGCATCTGCAGGCGCGCGCTGCGGCCCGCATGAAGGTTGCGGGTGAAGCCCGGCGGGATCTGCAAACCCACCGCAGCCTTCCCCTGACGCATCAGGAGCGCCAGTTCGTCCGCGCCATGCACATGGCCGACGACGCGGAAGGTTTGGGTGTTTACGAATCGATCAACGATTTGACGGCTTTCGACGGTTTGATCCTCATCCCACACGACCATCGGCAGGTTCCGCACGTCGGTATCCAGCGCGAACCCAAATGCGATCATCTGGATCAATGGCGGGAAGAACATGAAGAACAGAGTGGCGGGATCGCGGAGGACCACAAT
Source organism: Verrucomicrobiia bacterium (assembly GCA_035629175.1). Lineage (NCBI taxonomy): Bacteria > Pseudomonadati > Verrucomicrobiota > Verrucomicrobiia > Verrucomicrobiia bacterium. Next base: position 57,525 of record DASPIL010000001.1, read on the forward strand.
GAACTCCTTGTAAAGTATGGCGCGGAAACCGCGAAAAGGGTTGGCGTTCATTTCGGGGTGCCATTGCTTGCCGACGTCAAAGCCACAAACACATCCTCCAGCGAGGGACCGATGGGGTGAATGTCCGCGTGCTCAATGCCGGCCTGGCGCAACCGTGCGCGAATCGCCGCCTCGTCAAGGTTGTCGTCGACGAGCAGGTGCATCGATTGGCCGAACACCGTTGCGCTGAGGACGCCATCCATGTGTCGCATGGCTTGCAGGCCGGTTGTGACGTGTTCGCAGGCCACATCCAGCCTGCGCGTTCCGGGAGGATTAACGGACGCCATTGTTTTCAAATGGTCGGGCACGCCGCAGACGACAAGCTTCGACATGTGGATGTAACCGACGTGCGAGCAACGTTCCGCTTCATCCATGTAATGCGTGGTGACAAAGAGCGTCATGCCCTGGCTTGAAAACTCGAACAGCAAATCCCAAAGCTCGCGGCGCGCGACAGGATCAATCCCGGCAGTGGGCTCGTCGAGGAACAAAACACTGGGCCGATGCAGGAGCGAGCATGCCATCGCGAGCCGTTGCCGCCAGCCCCCCGAGAGCAATGCGGCGCGCCGGCTCAAATAAGGTTCGAGATGCGTGAGCGCGACGAGTTCATCGCGCCGCTTGTCCAGTTCGGCTCCGCGCAGGCCGTATAAGCGCGCGTAGAACTGAAGGTTTTCAAAGACCGTGAGTTCGTCGTACAACGAAAACTTTTGCGACATGTAGCCAATGAGGCTTTTGATCCGGTCGGTCTCGCGAATGACATCGAAGCCGCCGATGTGCGCGGTGCCCGCGGTGGGCTCGAGAAGGCCGCATAGCATGCGAATCACGGTGGATTTGCCAGATCCGTTGGGTCCGAGAAACCCGAAGATCGAGCCGCGGCCGACCTGCAGCGTGACGTTGTCCACAGCGGTGAAACGGCCGAACCGCTTGGTCAGACCAGCGCACTCAATCATCGGCCGGCCGGTGTCGACGGCGCTCATTCCGTAACGCCCGGAAATTCCACGTCCGCCGACATGCCGGCGCGCAGGTCGCCGCTTGAGTTATCGAGCCGGACCTTGATTCCGAAAACCTGCTTGATTCGTTCGGCGACCGTTTGGACGTTTCGGGGCGTGAATTCGGCCTCGCGTTGAATCTGTTCCACCTCGCCCTGAAATGCGCGGCCGGGAAAGGCGTCGACGCGCACGCGCACTGTATCCCTCAGTTTGATATGGCCAAGCCAGGGTTGGGGCACATAAACCCGCACCCAGATGTGATGCGGCAGGATCAGTGTTGCAGCGGGCTGATTCGGGGCAAGCACATCGCCAACCTTGACGCTCAACACCTCGAGGACCGCGTCGGATGGCGACTTGATTTCTGTCTCGGCGAGTTGGGATTCGATCTCCGCGAGTTGAGCGCGCGCCTGCGCGATCCGCTCCGGGCGTGTTCCTGCAAGGAGCAGGTCATAGCGGCTGCGCGCCGCGGCCACACCTTTTTCGAGTGTCGCCGCACGCGTGACGGCGGCGTCGCGTTCGGTGACCGAAATTGTTTTGCTGGCGAAGAGTTCCTCGGCGCGTTTGGAATTCGTCAGCGCCAGCTCCAGTTCGGCTCGAAGCGATTCCCAATCCGCCTTGGCCGCTGCCAGCTCCTCCTTGCGCGGACCCGCTTCAAGTTCAGCGAATACTGCTGCCGCATGCTGTTTTCGGGCGGGGAGTTCGGCGGCGTCCAAACGAATCAGCAACTGGCCCGCCTTGAGTGTGTCGCCTTCCTGCGCCAGGATTTTCTCCACGCGCCCGCCATGGCGGGAACCCACCCGCACTTCATCCACCTGCACGGTGCCCGAAACCAGTTCGGGCGACGGACCGCGCCCGCACGAGGTGAAAGCGGCCATTGCAAGCAGCAAGACCGCGGGGATGAAGAGGCGCCTGAGCACAGTGGCGCGAGGCTAACAACCTCATGCCACGCCGGCAAGCGATTGGCTGCGATCGCGGGCAATTGCCGCGGATTACTCGTCGCCGTCGATCAAGCGTCCCAGTCCGCCGAGAAGCGAACCTTCCTCGCGTCCGCCCCGGCCCGTTGCCGGGGATGCAGCTGTGATGCGGCCAGCGAGGCGGCTGAGGGGCAGGGATTGCAGCCAGATGCGGCCCGGCCCACGCAGAGTCGCGAAGAACAAGCCTTCGCCGCCGAAGAACGCGCTCTTGATGCCGCCGACCATCTGGATGTCGTATTCCACGGTTGGCTGGAAGCCTACGATACAGCCGGTATCGACGCGGAGCAGTTCGCCGGGGGCGAGGTCGCGTTGCAGAAGCGTGCCTCCCGCATGAATGAACGCGAGGCCATCACCTTGCAGGCGCTGAAGAATGAAACCTTCACCGCCAAAGAAGCCAGCACCGAGGCGCTTGGTGAATGCGATCCCGACGCTGACGCCCTTGGCAGCGCAAAGGAATGAGTCCTTTTGCGTGAGGACTTCGCCGCCGAGATCGCCGAGGTGCACGGGAATGATTTTTCCCGGGTAAGGCGCGCCAAATGCAACGCGCTTCTTGCCCTGGCCGCGGTTGTGGAAAACCGTCATGAAGAGCGATTCACCCGTGAGCAGGCGTTTGCCCGCGCCCATGAGGGCGCCGAGAAACCCGCTGTTCTGCTGGGAGCCGTCGCCGAAGATGGTTTCCATCTGGATTCCATCGTCCATGTACATCATGCCGCCAGCCTCTGCGATCGCGGCTTCATTTGGGTCGAGTTCGATCTCCACGAATTGCATGTCATTGCCGTGGATCGTGAAGTCAATTTCGTGCATCGCTGCCATAGATACCTTTTCTTTTTCGAAAGAATCTGAACGTTCCTGCGAAAAGTTCAAACATCAAAGTTCGGCGCCGGTTCAGAGGCATCGCAGTGCAATCTCTCGTCGCAGCAGCGACGCTGGTTCGCGTGAATCGCGCGAAGGGGAGGGGGGTGGAACCCGTTTGTTCCGCGGCGATGCGCGGCGAGAGCGCAGCACACCATCAGATGCGCGTCAGGCGGCGGCGCGCTGGGCGATCAGGGCCTCGATCGTTTCGGGAAGACTGGCGCAGAGCTGGTCGAGCAAATCGCGACATTCCTTTTCGGAAAGCTGCAGCTGGCGGGCGGCAGAATAAATGAACCCGCGGGTGGTCTGATATCCGTAACCGAGCAAGCCCTGCCGCAGCGGCATGGAATAGATCGCAAGGGTCACACCATACACGAGCGTGTGCCAGGCGTTGGCCTCGTTGCGTTCCACTGCGTCCGAGTAACGGCGGATGATCCGCTCGTCACGAAGCGGGCGCAGTTTCTGCAATTCAGTCTGGCCGACGCGGCGGCTTGCTTCTGCGAACGCTTGGAGCGCCGGTTCCAGAGCAATCTCCCGGTCATAGGCGCAGAGTTCGCGAACCTCGTGGCGGCAGGTGTGATCGAAGGCGCGTTGAATCGCAGGAAGCTCGTGCGGAACCAGAATCTGGCGTTGGTAGGTCTCGAGGAATAATTGCAGCGAGGCGAGATCGTGGACAATCGGCACCTGCATGGAAAGCGAAACATCGCGCAGCGCGGCAAGGCCGTTGGTGGAACCCAGTTGCTCAGCGAGCGGGTGCCAGTTGCCAAGCCAATCCGCGGGTTCGCCGCGTTCAGGTTGCAGCTGATGCCACATCATTCTTAAATCGGTTTTCTCGTTCTTCGCCAACACGTTCTACCGTGCACGGGCTGTGCATCCAATGCCAGTAGTAAAACTTCACCGTCCGAAAATTAAGTTCTTGAAAATGTCCCCCGTGCGTCTCGTACACCCATCCCAAAAAGCTCCCTGTTCATCGGAGCGAATTCATCCCGCACAAGCAAAACATTCAGAGCAATTGACGGGCGGCGGAACAGCGCCGCCGCAATATACAAAAGGGCGCCCGGACGTGGCCTGGTTCCCGAAGGAACTGGCGCGAGTGTCCGGGCGCCCGTAATCGGCTTCCCGATCGAGCTACACTCCTGATCCGCGGCGGCCGCGGTTGATGAGCGAGACGAGGAACAGGACCAGGAACACAACGAACAGGACTTTCGCGATGGTTGCGGCGAGGCCGGCGACGGCGAAGAAGCCGAGCGCTCCAGCGATCAGCGCGACCACCAGGAATAACAGTGCATAGTTTAGCATAGAACCTCCGTCTTTCGGCCATTCGCCTCGCTTCGTTCCTAACGTCGCTGCGGCAGCGGCCAGTTGTTTGTTTCTGCCCTGAAGCTAGTGCAGAAAGGCGCGGGGAACATGTGGGTGATGTCCCCAACGGAGACGGGGCGATCCCAAGGCGCCTCATGGGGTGAGGCTATTTGACGAAAATTCGGAGGACTAAGGATTCCAACCAACGGAGACGCTGAGCTTCTTTCCGAACCGGTTGTGATAGAACAGCTGGCGATTGGAGCAGCCGTATTCGTGGACGAGACGGGTGATCTTCACGTCGTAACAACAATACTCCGCGATGTTCATCAGCTTGCCTGCGCGATACCACTCGATCGCCTGCAGTCCTTCCGCAGTTTTCTCGACCCCGAACGTCGCAGTGGCAATGGAGTCCAGCGAGAGCCGATGCTGCAGGGTCGCCTGCAGGTCGAGCATCATGTCGAGTGTTGGAAGCTGTCGAAGGTCGAGTGCGGTGTAACCGTGCAGCACTTCATAATCGAAGCGCAGGTTATTGAAACCCACGACGAGGTCGGCCCGCTGCAGTTCGTGGATGAGGTCATCGACTTGTTTTTCGCTGTAGATCCGGTAGTCGCCGCGAGCCGTGCTGTAGGTGACGCCGATGCTCATTCCCATGTTGCTGATTTTGTCCCAGCCGCCGACGTCGTCCGCAGACTTCTGGGTTTCCAGATCGAAATACACGATGTTCTTCATCAACGAATGAATTAAATTGCGGCAGAGCGTAGCGGAAATTCAGCCGCTCAAAAGCCTAAAGGAGACCTCGTGCCGGAAGGGGATGAAATAAAAACGGCCGGGTGGAGACCCGGCCGCGGTGTCAATCGTGCTGCCTGAAAACGACCTAGTTGCCCTGGGATTTCTGCTTTGCCTTTGCCCAGCGGCGCCGTTGCGCGGCAGCGATGCGGGCGCGGCCTTCAGGGCTCAAGCGGCGTTTTGGACGGCCGGATGATTCGGTGTTGCTGCTGGTGCTCGAGGCTTGTGCCTGGCCAGAACTCCCGAGGAGGCTAGCGAGTTCGCTCTGCAGCGATTCGATCTTTTCCTGGATGGCAGCTGCCCTGCGTAACTTGCTAGAGGAGATGTTTTCAATCATATGCGCGCCAATCAGCCAAGTTGCCGCCTCAAAGTCAACTCCTTAAGTAAGTCGTCTTACGCGACTTAGGACGCGGAAGGCTCTTCCCGCAACGCGGCTCCTCGTTGTTTGCTAGCGGTAAGAACGGCCGGAAAATAAGACCGGCCGATCTTGCGGAGAACGCGCCATGGAGCCAGGGATCCCGGCTCGAGCGTCTCTCAACGCAAGTAATCCATCAGCGACAAGCGCATCAGGCTTGCGCCGCTTTGCAATGCGGCCTGATACGATGTTTGAGCCTGGCTGAGTTGCACGAGGGTTTCAGTAAGGTCCGCATCCGCCTCCTTGGACAGCATCCCTTCAAGCGATTCCGAGCGCATCGCGGCAGCCGTCTTTGCCGTTTCGAGGCGGCTCTGAAGAACGCCGTTGTTGCTCAGCTGATAGAGAAAGTTTTCCTCGTCGCGCAGCAGTGCCGCGCGGTCATTGTTGATGATGGAGGCTGTGTCGGCGGCGAGCAGATGATCCTGGAGGGAAATCAGGTGGTTGAAGAAATCAGCGCCGCTGCGTGCATCGGAAACAACCCCGCGCGCGCCTGTGCCTGCCGCGTTGGCACCGGGCGTGTCAACGGCAAGCGTCGATCCCGCAGCAATCTCGGTCTCGGGCACAGACGTGTTTCCGTGGTACGTGACACTCACGACGTTGCCGTTCGCATCCTCTTCGAAGCTGAACGGAGGTTGATCGCCGGCGGTGCCGCCAAAGAGATGCTGATCGCCATATTTGGCGTTCATCGTATGGACGGCCTGCTTGATCAGTTGTGAGACTTCCGTTGCGAAACTGGTCAGTTCCGCGGGTGAGCGGGTGCCGTCCGCGAGCGTCGCCAATTCTCCGGCGCGGTCCGAAAGTGTTTTGATGCTCTTGAGCGAGTTAAAGGCGTTGCTCGCGCGATCCCGCAGGACCGCGATGTTGCTGTTGTACTGGGAAAGCGAACCCTGCTCGGCGCGCAGTGCCATGGCGCGCTGCATGGCCGCCGGATCGTCGCCGGGCGAGAACACGCGCTGCCCCGTGGCAGCCTGGGTTTGCAGTTGCTGCTGCCGGGCCGTGAGCTTTCCAACCTGGCTGAGAAAGTTTGTCGTGAAGGAGTTGCCAGTAACGCGCATGTTTCAGTTTAACGTTTCAGGTTGATGATGATGTCGAGCATCTCGTCGACGGTGCTGACGATCTTTGCGGATGCCTGGTATGCCTTCTGATAGGTGAGCAGGTTGGTCATCTCCTCATCGATCGAAACACCGCTGATGGCATCTCGCTGGCGGAGGAGGGCGTTGCTGATCGTTTCGAAGTTGGTCACCTGCGTCGTGGCGTCCGACAACGCATGTCCGACGGAAGCCGTTACTTTTCCAAAAAAGTCGGAAAGTGTCAGATTCCCGAGCGCTCCCAGTTTTTGTCCTCCCAGCTGGGCGAGCGCAAGGGCGATGGAATTGTCACCCGAAGCTCCGCTGCCGCTGGATTGAAATTGAGAAGGGTCGTCACGCAACGTTGCATTCACGCCGATGGTGGCTGCGCTGTTGCCCGTGAAGAAATCAAGGCCTGAAGGTCCGGAACTGTGCAGCGCGTTGACTTCATCGATCAGAGCCGAAGCGAAGGTGTCGAGATCCTCCTGGAGTTTCTCAAGCGATCCATCGCGCATTCCAATGGATCCCGCGATGGAGCCGCCCTGGATCCCGAGCACTGCCTGAGTTTTCGCGCTGACCACGACGATCTCATCGGGGCCGTTGAACTCACCCGTCCGGCCGAAGGTGGCAAGACGATCCGTCACGTGTTTCCCGGAGACGAATTCGGTGCCGCCGATGCTGACGGTCAATGATCCGTCGCTGGCCGTCGCGGTATCGAAATCCACGAGTTTGGCGAGGGACTCGAGCTTCTGCTGGCGCAGGTCGCGCAAATCGTTTGCCGTGCCGCCCGCGGGCATTTCCGCCCGGGCGATCTGATCATTGAGAGTGGCGATGTCGCCCAGCAATGCGTTGGCTGAGTTGACATCGCCGGCGATCGCCGTGTTCAGGACATCGCGCACGCCCCCAATTCCAGCGGCGACTTCGTTGAAACGCTTGGCGAGGGTTTCGGCGCTGCTGATCAAGGCCTGCTTGTGGGGCAGGGAGGCGGGTGATGCCGAGACCGCCTGAAAACTGTTGAAGAGATTTGTGAGGGCGCTGGAAAGACCCAGCGAACCGGGACTGCTCGGATCGGAACTTCCGTTGACGCTGCCTGCTCCGCGATCGAGATATTCGCTCAGGCGAAGCTGCAGGTTTGACAGTCCGCTCTGTTGCGCGAGCCAGTAGCCGCCGACGCTTTGCTCGGATCGAATCTGCGCGTCAATGAGGCCGTTGCGCAGTTGTTCGACCCCGATGGCTTCGGCGCCCGTTCCGACCGGTCCATGCTCTGACGGAATGGCCAGGCTGGTCTGGATCTGGATGCGCTGCCGCGCGTAGGCGGGGTTATTAACGTTCGCCAGATTCTGGCCCGTTACTTCCACGCCAGCCTGCTGCGTCTGCAGTGAGCGCGTGCCTAGATTCAATGTGCCGAAGAGTCCGAGCATAAATCAGCCGATCGCGTCGTACAGCGGGCGTTGCGGCAATACGGCGCTGAGGGTATGTCCTGTTCCGTTGTAAGTCGTCGGCGCGGCGCCGGGAAACAGCGTGGAAAGAAAGCGTTGCATCAGCTCGACAACGCGGTTGAGGAGCAGGTGATTTTGCCGTGCGCGCTGCTGCACGCGTATCAGGAGCTCGTTGTTTTCCTGCACGAGCGCATGGATGAGCGGGCGATATTCGGGCGGGAAATGTGGAATAAGGACGTTGAAGCTCGAATCTTCGTGGAGGTTCAACTGGACGGCGGCATGCCGGCGGCGTTGCTCGCGTTCCTCCCGCGCGGTGGCGATCGTCTCTGCCTGGGAGTTGATCGCGGTGACACACTCAAGAAGATCCTGGGGTCTGCGATGCACGACTAATTCCTGTTGCAGGTCGAGCAGGGCGAGCATCTCGCCATACTCCTTGAGTTCCTCGCGGAGTGATTCGATCAAATGTTGCAAAAGCTCTTTCATGGATTAGCTCGGGGTCGGACTGGCGAATTTGGGAGAGGTCAAAAATTTTTGGATGGCAGCGGCCGGCGCCTGGGTGGACTCATTCAAAAGCGCTGCGGGAGGGGCATCCTTGCCGCAATTCTGCCGCGAGAACTCACGCGCGAGAATCTGCGCCAGGCCAACTGAGCCCGACCGGGAAATGCTGTCGGCGAGCTGGTTGTTGATCATGTCGCGGTAAATGCCGCTGGCGGTGGAATCTTCGGTGAAGGTCGATGGGATAACGGATTTGCTGGTGCTCTCAAGAATCTGCCGTACGAGCATGGCTTCGAACTGCCGGGCGGCTTCGCCGACTTTCTGTTCCTCGCTGAGCGATCCATTGGCGGCGAGCCGTTCCAGTGGAACTTCAGCGGCATTGAGGTCGGAAGGGAGCGGGGCAACGTTCATATCAGCGAATGATCAGCTCCGCCTGGAGCGCGCCCGCCTGCTTCATGGCCTGGAAAATCGCCATCACGTCCCTCGGGGTCACACCGAGAGAGTTGAGCGCTGATGCCACCTTTTCGATCGTCGGCATCTCAGGCAGCGGCACGAGTGACGACTTGCTTTCGGTGACTTCCGTGGTCGTGGTGGGAGTGACGACCGTGCTGCCGGTGTTGCTGAACGGGCTGGGCTGCGAAACGTTGAGTGTGGAAGCGACGTTGATCGTGATGTTGCCGTGCGACACAGCGCAGCTGGAGACGCGGATTTGCGAAGTGGCGACGATGGTTCCAGTGCGTTCGTTGATGATGATGCGGGCGGGAATTTCGGGCGTTACCTCGAGGTTTTCAAGGCGCGCGATGAAATCGACGGGCGAACCTTCCGTGCCGGCGGGCATGCGCACGCGGACCGATGTGGCGTCCACGGCTGAGGCGCTGTTGGTGAAGGCGTTGTTGATTGCCAATGCCAGGCGCGATGCTGATGTGAACCCTGGTTCGCGCAGCAGGAGCTCGATCGTGTTTTCACGAACGATGACGGTCGGAATCTCGCGTTCCACGATGGCTCCTCCGATGATCTGGGCCACGGTGGGATGATTCTTCGTCACAGTCGCTCCGCCGCCGCCGCCCTGGCCTGCGGAGAATCCGCCGACGGAGATGGGTCCTTGCGCGACTGCGTAAACCTTGTTGTCTGCGCCAAAGAGAGGCGTTTGCAGGAGCACGCCGCCCTGCAATGATTTCGCATCTCCCATGGACGCAACCTGCACATCGAGACGTCCTCCAGACTTGATGAACGCCGGGATATCCGCGGTAATCATCACGACCGCGACATTCTTTGATGAAAGCGTTGTCGGCGGGACATTGATGCCGTAGCGCTGCAGCATGTTCGCAACGGTTTGCTTGGTGTAAACCGGATCCTTGTCGCCGTCGCCAGCCAGGCCAGCGACGAGGCCGTAACCGACGAGCTGGTTATCACGCGCGCCTGCGACCATGACGAGGTCGCGAACCCGCACGCCCGCTGCCTGCGCATTCGCAAGGCACAGGAGGCATCCGATGAACGCGAGCAGGGATGGCTTGAAGAGCAGTCCGTATGCGCTCGTAAACAGGGTGCTCGCTTTTGTTGTCGCGGCCTTTGCAGAAACAGCATCACTGCTGGGTCTATGGCAGTGACCATCCGCAGAGCCGCCAAAACCGGGGGCAGCCGACACCATGGCCGCATGCGCCGGGACCCGGCAGCCGGTTTTCAAACGAAGGGAGCGTGGAACGAGAGGCATGTTAGAAAGGGGTGACTTTGTCCCAGATGCGGCTGAACCAGCCCTTGCGCTGGGTATCGCTGATCGTTCCCTTTGAAACGATCTGGATGGTGGCGTCTGCGACGTTGTAACTGAACACCGTGTTATTGGCCAAAACATCGTTTTCGCGAACCACGCCGCGCAGCACGACCGTTTGTTTTTCGCCCGAGAACGAAGTCTCGCGCTTGCCTTCCACGATCAGGTTGCGATTGGGGAGGACATCGATGACCTGCACTGCGACGCGCGCGATCATTCGTTCGGTGTTGGCGATGGTGCCGCCGCCGCTGAAATCATTCTTCGAACTCATCTTGATCGCAGGCAGCTGCCCGCCTTTTGTCAGCAACCCGCTTGCAGCAGGGCTGTAGAGGAACGATGCGATGCTCGCGTCCATGGCGGATTGTTTGCTCGTCGCGGTCTTGTTGTCCTTTGACGTCGTGGTGTTCTCCTGGACAACGATGGTGATGATATCTCCGACGGCGGTTCCGCGCTTGTCGGAATACATGGGAGTGGCGCGATCCTGCCAGATGGATTGAGCAGGGACGACGCAGGGGCCAGCCAGGAGGGCGGCGACTGCGAGGCTGTTGAGGTGACGGCGTGCGCGAGGCGCGCGCGGGAGCTTAGAGCAGGAGTTGGATAGTTTGTTCATTCAGGACCTTTCCGCGGATGTCGCGGCGCGTTTGGGGATTGCGCGCGCGAATGATCTGGCCGGGCGCCCCGTCTTCGAGGGCTTCGACCTTCATGGTGATGCTCAGGGGTCCGTCCTGGACAAGCGCATCAGCTGTTTGCCCCCGTCGAATCACGGGGCGGGCTTTAACGGAGCGCGCCAGCACAGGAGCGCCGCGTTGCAAGGGTTCGTTCAGTTCCAGCGTGGGATCGCCGGCATCGAACTCAGCGAGCGGTTCGCGCAACGTGAGCACGTCGCGGCGTTGACGATCGAGATCTGCCTGCGCGATAGGTTCGCCGCGTTTGACAGCTGAGCGGGCGACCCATACTTCCCGCCAGACCCGCGCCTGGACGGAACATTGCCAGCTTGCAACGGTTTCCGTGTCTGTGCGCAGTTCAAAGCGAATGATGAAAGTTGGCGTAACGCCGTTCGCGGGCATGTCCAGCACCTTGATGGCGAGCGGTTCGTCGGGAACAGGGCGCGCCGGCACGGGACGCGTGAAGCGTAGTTCAAGTTCGCCGCGGTCCTTGATGTATTCGTCCTGAAGCGATGACGTGAGCAGTTCGAGCAGGTCGGATTCGGAGAACTGCCGTGTGGCTGGCGCGGGCGTTTCGGGAGCCTTCGCAGTGTCGGCCGCGCGCAGCGCCGGCTTGCCCAAAGACAGGGCGGTGATCAGGATCAATAACTGAGTGGCGAATCGCATCATGCGCTTAGCGTCGGAGATTGTTGCTTTGCTGCATCATTTCATCCGCGGCCTGCACGGCCTTGGCGTTCACTTCGTAAGCGCGTTGCGCCAGGATGAGGTTCACCATTTCTTCCACGACCTTCACGTTCGACATTTCCAGGTAACCCTGGTTGAGCGTGCCGAATCCGTTCTGGCCGGGGCTGCCGAGTTCGGGAGGGCCTGACGCGTTGGTTTCGCGATAAAGGTTGCTGCCCATGCTTTCGAGGCCGCCCGCATTGTTGAAGCGGACTAGCTGAACCTGGAAACTGGTTGTGCCGTTTGCACCGCTGTAAGTCACGTCGCCATTGGCTCCGATCGTGATGTTCGTGGTTCCGGCAGGAACGGGCTGGAATCCGCCCTGAAGCGGAAGGCCGTCGCTCGTGACGATGCGTCCATCGGCAGCGGTCTTGAAAGCGCCGTCGCGCGTGTAGGCGCGGGAGCCATCGGGCTGCTGCACTTCGAAAAATCCGTCGCCCTGAATGGCAACATCGAGCCGCTCGCCTGTTTGAGTAAGGTCGCCGGAGGTGAAGATGCGCGACGTGGCGACAGGGCGTGAGCCTTCGCCGATCTGAATGCCAGTGGGCAGGAGATTGCCCGAGCCCTGTTCGGCGCCGGGCGCCCGCGTGGTTTGATAGAGCAATTCCTGGAACTCAATCTTGCTCTTCTTGAAACCCGTGGTGTTGACGTTCGCGAGGTTGTTCGAGATGACGTCGAGGTTCATCTGCTGCGACTGCATGCCGGCAGCGGCGGAATAGAGGGAGCGGAGCATACTTCAGATTTGTGGCCGAACGGGGCGTGGTGCGGAAAGGAACACACCACGCCTCGCGGCGGGGACCAGGTTGATGGGCTGCAGGAAATTCATATCACGATTGCGTCAATTCGGAGAGCGCCTTGCCCATGCGTTCGTCCTGCATTTGCAGCACGCGCTGGTTTGCCTCGAACATGCGCATCGATGTGATGAGGCTTGCCATCTCGACGGTGGGTGAAGCATTTGAACCTTCGAGGTATCCCTGGCGCACCTCCGTGTTGAGCGCGGCCTCGGGCTGGGCTTCCGGGCGGTCGGCAAGGAAGAAACCTGCCGAAATCGGAGTGAGCGCCTGGGGATCCTTGAATTCAACCAATCGCAGGGTGCCTTTGACGTCGCCGCCCTGGCTGACGAAACCGTTTGACGAAACCGTGATGGCGCCGCTGTTGTTGGGATCAAATTGCAGGGGGCCGCTGTCGCTGACGACTGGATAACCCTGTTTGGTGACGAGCTGCCCCTGCGCGCTCATGTGCAATTCGCCGTCGCGCGTGTAGGCCTTGTTGCCGTTTGGCAATTGAACTTCAAGGAATCCGGGGCCATCCAGCGCGAAATCAAACTGGTTGCGAGTGGGGCGGAGCTGGCCGGGTTGAAAATTGGTTCCAGGACGCGCGGCGGGCATCACCGTTGAAATCTGCGATGCATTCAGGGCGGCGCCGGGATGTCCGGCTTCAACGGCGCTGAAGGAGATGTCACGCTTGCGATATCCGGGGACCGAACCCGCGGTGAGGTTATGCGTAATGAGTTCCTGCCAGCGCGAGTGGGCGTTCATCGCGGCAGATGCCTGGTAGAGGCTGACATTCATTCAGGGGCTGTTTAGCAGCGGATGTGCCACTGGTTAAAAGCTGCCGTTTTGCAGGAAAATGAAGTGGAAAGCGGAAGAACCTTCCGGGGCAGGAGCAGTTTTTGCCGGGGCAAGGCGGGAACGGGAACGGACAGGCAGAATACGCCTGCGCGAACTACGACCCGTAGACGCAGGCTAGTTCGATCAGCTGGCCGCAGCCGCAGTTCACCTGAATCGTCGTGACACGATCGCCTTCACGCAAAAGGGTGACGCGCGGCTCGCAGGCCGCGCCGTGCGTCGCCGCGACGGCTGGAGCAGACTGGCCGAGCGGGCGGAACGGCTGGGCGTTTGCCGCTTGGGGCAGAACCGTGACGCTGGCGGAAACACCCGCGTTTGAAACAGTGGCCGCCGTCGAGAGCGGCACAAATTCACGGTTGGGATTCATGGTCCTGGGAAGCGGAGGAAACGAGCGGCTGCGGCGGGTTGACCTTGAGCAGCACGGTGACGCGGCGATTTACTTCCGCGTTCGGTTCGGTATTTGGCATCGGCTGCGTGTCGGCGAAGCCGGAAATTTTAAAAATCTGTTTTGACGCCACTCCGCTGTGCAGGAGCTTGCGGCGCGCGGCGTTGGCTCGTTCCGATGAGAGCTCCCATTTGCTGTGCGACTCGCGGCCCGTCTGCTGCGTGGCTTCCGTGTGTCCTTCGAGTTCGATGCGGAACGTTTGGTAGCGTGAAATTTCCCACGCCAATGTGGAGAACACCCATGCGCCATAAACGGTGAACACGTCGGTGCCTTGCTCGAACACGGGTTTTTGCGACCGGTCAAAGACATTGATGCGCAGCCCTTCGGGAGTGAGATCGAGTTGAACAGTGTTCTGCGCGTCCTCCATGTCGGCAAGCATGCGCGAGAGATCCTCAGTGATGTGGCGCAGCATCTCCATTTCGACGGCATTGGCCGATTGAAATTGCCCGCCGCTGTTCTTCTTCTGCGTGCTGGCGTCCTTGTCCTGGTTCGGAAGGATGCCCGTCGATTCCTTGTTCACCGCCGAGAAGGGATTGCGAAACGCACGCTCGACGGCATCCTTGATCTTCGTGTCCTGCGCCGTCAGCCAGAGGCAGAGGAACAGTGCCATCATGGCCGTGACGAAGTCGGCATAGGCGACTTTCCAGGATCCACCGTGATGAGCATGTTTTTTCGGCATGAATCAACCTTTGGCGGGCGCCTTGAGCGCTTTCAGCATCTGCTCGAGCTCTTCAGAGGAAGGCCGCAGATCGCTGCTCAAGCCGCGGCGTCCGATCTCGACTGCCGTGACAGGAGCCATGCCGTTGGCAAAACCCACCACGCAGGCGGAGATGCATTTGGTGTAATCCAATTCGGCTTCGCCAATAAACTCGAGGTTCGTGGCGAGCGGATTCATGTAGCCGTAGGAAAGCAGAATTCCGAGAAAGGTCCCGACGAGCGCTGCAGCGACGTGCTGGCCGATCATCTCCACAGGGCCGGAAATCGACGCCATCGTGATCACAATTCCGAGCACGGCCGCGACGATTCCGAAGCCGGGCATCGCGTCCGCGGTTTTCGTGAGCACGCTGACAGGCGCGTGGTGCTCCATCTCCATGCGCTGGATCTCGACGTCCAGCAACATGCGCAATTGGTCGGGCTTGATCTTGCCATCAATGATGGGCCGCAGGCTGCCGCAGAGAAACTCCACCGCGTGTTTGTTGCCTGCGAAAAGGGGATAGCGTTTCAGGATGACGCTGTTTTGCGGCTCCATCACATGTTCCTCGAGTGCGATCATGCCGTTGCGGCGTCCGAGGAGGAACAGTTCGTACAGCACTTTCAACAACTCCTCGTAGGCAGGGCGGTTGTAGGGCGCTCCCTTGAAGCAGGTGATGATGCCCTTCACCATGTCGATGAGGACTTTCCTGGGCGACATGATGATCAATCCGCCCAGCGCGCCGCCGCCAATGATGATCAGCTCATTGGGATGCCACAAGGCGGAGACGTTTCCGTGGCCCATGATGAAGCCACCGATAATCGAGCCAGTGACAACAATGATGCCGATGATGATGATCATGACAGCTTCGGAGGAGTGGCATTGCCGGCCATCCCGGCTTCATAGCGTTGGATATAAGCGCGAATGGACATGATGGCCTGCGAATGAATCTGGCAGATCCTGGATTCGGTCAGGCCAAACACTTCAGCGATTTCGCGCAGGTGCAGGTCCTCGTGGTAGTAAAGCGCGAGAACCTTGCGCTGAATCTCGGGCAGTTGGTTCAACCGTTTCAAGACGACATCCTTCAACTCGCGCCGGGAAGCTTCATCAACAGGGTTGTCGCTGTGCGGATTGGCCACCACCTCGTAAAGATTGCCACTGTCATTGCCATCCGAACTCGCGCTGGAATCGAGGCAGACAAACGCGGCGGGCCGGATTTCGTCGAGCAGTTCAGTGTATTCGCGCACGGGGATGTTGAGAGCATGAGCCATCTGTTCCTCGTTGGGCGCCCTGCCAAGCTTCTGTTCGAGCTGGTTCAGGACTTCCTGGACGCGCCGGGCCTTCTCATGGATCGTCCGCGGCACCCAGTCCATTCGGCGAAGTTCATCCAGCATCGCGCCGCGAATGCGCAGCCGGGCGTAGGTTTCAAAGGACGTGCCGCATGTGGGGTCGAAGTTGCGCATGGCCTGCAGCAGGCCGATCAGACCGGCGCTGTTGAGGTCGTCGTGGTCGACGTGCTCCGGCAGGGTCATGGCGAG
Organism: Verrucomicrobiia bacterium; assembly: GCA_035629175.1. NCBI lineage: Bacteria > Pseudomonadati > Verrucomicrobiota > Verrucomicrobiia > Verrucomicrobiia bacterium. The sequence goes on from DASPIL010000001.1 coordinate 73,332, forward strand.
GCGGCCCATGACGGTGCGAACGAGCGGGATGTATTGCTCGACCAGCGCGTTCTCGACAGTGGGATCGTTGCGGCGATGGTAGCGTTTCCAGAGTTCCTGCGGTGTCGGACGGACTTCGGTTGCGACGGACGGAGACTCGGTCGCGCTGGAACGGGGTTTCATATCTTGTTGTTAGGTTTGGTTGCCGGTGTTGACGGCCGCGCGTAGCGGCGTTGCTGCAGGGAGTCGCGCAAGCCATTGATCCACATCCTGCCCCACCAACGAATGAGGAGCGCACCCGCCAGAGCTGCGGCGGAGGCGCGCCAAAGGGAGGTTGGCCATGAACTCTGGCTGGCCAGCGCAAAGCTGGCACCCACCACGAATCCGACTATTGACCCTAGAATCATCAACGACTTCATGCGACTGCGACACGGTTTAGCAGGTGGTCTGCCACACGTTATAAAGTTGAGCGGCACGGCTGGAATTGCGGCCGCCGCGTCGAAAATTTGGATTTTTGGAAAACTTGAGCGGAAACTCTGGGAACATTTTTCCCTGCCAGCGGGCGAGCCCTGCAATTTATGCCGAGAGGAACTTCTGGATGCCACGCGCAGCCGGTTTGCCCGGGAAATACCCCATCACGACGCGCCTCGACGCCGCCCGGGCCGCACGTAGGTTGATGCAACACTGCAGCAGTGAGGCGGTGATCATCAAAACATTTGAAACTTATGGAAACTATCGAAAAATCAATTGAGGTGGAGGCGCCCGTACGACAGGTCTACAATCAGTGGACGCAATTTGAAGAATTCCCGCACTTCATGGAAGGCGTGGAGGAAGTGCGTCAGTTGGACGACAAGCACCTGCACTGGGTGGCGAAGGTTGCGGGCCGCGTGAAAGAATGGGATGCCGAGATCCTCGAGCAAATCCCCGACGATCGCATCGCCTGGCGCAGTACGTCAGGAGCTCCGAATTCGGGCGTGGTTCATTTCCGCCCGGCCGACCAGAATCGCACGGTGGTGACCTTGCGCCTGAGCTATGAACCCGAGGGGGCGATGGAAAACATTGGCAGCGCCATGGGGGTGCTTTCCGGGCGGGTGGAAGCCGACCTGAGGAAGTTTAAGGACTTCATCCAGCATCGCGGCACCGAAACGGGTTCCTGGCGCGGCGAGATTCGGCACGGCGACCTGCGCGGCTCGGCATCGCTGGACGCAGCCGGAACTTCAGACACCAGCCGTCCGCCCGGTTCGACATCGCGCGGGCCGGAAACGAGTTTTCCGGGATAAGCCCGCGGCAGGGGTGCGTTCAGCACAATACCCCATATCGTCGTGCTTGACGCACTTTTACGATCACGCTGAGTTATTCACCCGCAAAGAAAGGAATTCTATGGAAACACGAAGTGAGACAGACATTGAACGATCAACAGAGAAGCTTTTGCAGGATCTGCGCGAAGTGGTGCAGGACGGTGAGGAACTGCTGAAAGCGGGGGCCGAAGATTTGAGTGAGCGCGGTAACGCGGCCCGGGAGAAGCTTGCGGCGGCACTGGAAGTGGCGCGTGAGACCCAGCGGCGCTTGCAGGAGCGCGCAATGGAGGGGGCGAAGGCTGCAGACCGAATGATCCGCGAGAATCCCTATCAATCCATTGGCGTTGCATTCGGCCTTGGTCTTTTGATCGGCGTCCTCGCAGGCCGCCGTTAACCCGCAACTGCCATGAACCGATCGCATGACGATACAGGCCCTGGCCTGAGCACGCTGGTGCGGAAGACGATGGCGACAGGATTGGGTGCGCTGCAAAACCGCGGCGAACTGTTCATGGTCGAGTTGCAGGAGGAGAAGGCGCGTTTGATTCAGCTGATCATCCGCGGGGTTCTGGCAGTGTTTCTCTCAATCATGACAGCTCTTCTGGTAACCGGTGCCGTGATCTTCGTGGTGCCGGAGGAATATCGCCTCTGGGCGGTTGGCGGCTTTGCGGTGCTATATCTTGCAGGAACGATCTGGGCCGTCATGAGCCTGAAAGCCTTGCTGAAGCGCGTACCTTTCGGCGACACGCTGAACGAATTCAAAAAGGACAGCGAACTCATGGAGGCATTCAGTGAATGATCTGGAACGACGAAAGAAGCTGCTCATGGCAGAGGCGGCGGTATATCGGGAAACTCTGAAACTCGAATTCCAGAATTTCCGCATCTACGGGATTAAGACAAAACGCCGGATGACTTCGTTCCGCGGAGGGAACCCGCTCCTGGCTTTTGGCATCCCGATGCTCACGTCGCTGATCGCAAAACGCCGCGGGGCGCGGAAATGGAGCGCACTGGCGTTCCTCGGATGGCAGATGGTGAGCAAACTGGGACCCGTTCTCGCATCGAGATCGCGACGCCGGATGCTCGACGGCGACGAAGTCATTGCTGCGGAGGATTACCTTGAACGACGAATGTAACGAGCCAAGCACAACGTAATATGACAGCAAACAAAGGACGACCGGGCGGCAAGCCCACTCTCACGAGAACGCGTTCGCGCCGCGCTGCTGGAAAACAGAAGCTGGCGCAGTCTGAGTCTGGCACAGGGATGGAAAGATCGAGACGGCAGAGTTCGGGCGTGAAGCCCGCGGGCCGCGGGGGCGCCCGCCAGCGTGCCGGGGGACCGAATCACCGTGGTGCCGGAGCGCGCGAAGACAAAAATCCGTGACAGCGTTTTGGGGTTTTGACCCTACTGACAATGAATGCTCGTCACGTAGGTTGGAGCGAGTGAGGAACAAGTAACAACCAACAAGTACGACATAACTATGAAAATAACGAAAATCCTGACAGTTGCTGCTGCGGTAACGCTGGTCGGGCAGGTCGCCCAGGCGCAGGATACCGCACACGTCTGGAACGATCCCCGCGGCTGGTGGGGAAACCACTTCGTGTACGACGCCCAAAATACTTCGAAGTTCACGGCGCACGAACTGAACCTCGATTTGTTCGGCAGCTACTGGGCCGGCCAGGAAAAAGTCGAAGATGTGTTTGACACAAACATTCGCCGGGGCACATGGGGTGGCGGCATCGGATTGAATTACTTCCTGACCCGGGAAATCGGGTTCGGTGGTGACCTCAATATTTCCGATAACGATGGCAACTTCATCGACAGTGCCTCAGGCAGCTTGATCGCGCGGTTCCCGATCGAGTCCGTCGGGTTGGCCCCGTACATCTTTGGCGGCGGCACGCGGTTGACGGACAGGCATTGGGAATGGGCAGGCCACGCAGGAATTGGACTTGAATTCAGGCCTAACCCGATCACCGGCATCTTTGCGGACGCCCGGTATTTGTGGCCCGATGACAGCGGCGACAGCTTGCTGTTGCGCGCGGGACTGCGCCTGGTGTTCTGATCGGCCTGGCCTCTTCGCAACACGGCGCCTTGCGGCGCGTTTAGTTTGAACTACTCCAGTTAGTTCGGCGTCGGACTTCGGTCCGGCGCTTTTTTCTTTGTGCGCCCGGCAGGGCGCACTGACTAGTTGGTTAAAGTCCAACGCAGGCCCGGCAAGGGGAACTGCTAGCCGAACAGCAAGGGTGTCCGCCGCGAGGTGGAATCTGAAGGAAGCTGTAAGCAAAGCGCTGGTCTGACGAACAGAAACCCGATACGAGGCGAAACGCGACGGACAAGAGGGCAAAATGACTCAAAGTCCAGTTCTTGCACGGAAGTCGCGAGCGTATATCGGGCGGACATAAGCGTGGAAGTCAGTGCGCATTACCCGGGGAGATCTCCAGTGGTTGCGATAAAGCTAGCGTGGCCGAAAGGTCGCGACGATGCCGCTGGAGAAGTCAGCAGAAGCCGTAGTAGGCGGGCCTTGTGTCGCCGAAGGGCTGAACAGAAAGACAGGAACGGAAGCCTTGGTTTTCGATGGAAGAAGCAGCGCCAGAAAAGACGATTGAGATATCGGAAGTTGATCTGCACGGTTCCAGCCGGAAGCTGCGAAGGATGCAGGTCAGCGGCGCAAACTTCCCGGGAACCGAGGAACAAGCCGATCCCAGAAAGCCAGACCTCATCGAGACGATGCTCGAACGAGGCAACCTGATCCGGGCTTTGCAGGCCGTGGAGCGCAACGCCGGTGCCGGGGGAATCGACGGCATGGAAACGAGCCAGCTCCGCCGGTATCTGCTGGAGCACTGGGACAGGGTCAAAGAGCAAATCCTCAAGGGCACTTACCATCCACGCCCCGTGCGGCGGGTGGACATACCCAAAGCCGGAGGAGGCACACGCATGCTGGGCATACCGACCGTTTTGGATCGGTTCATCCAGCAAGCGATCCATCAAACACTGGGTCCGATATGGGAGCGGGTGTTTTCGGCGCACAGCTACGGGTTTCGGCCCGGACGCAGTGCGCAGCAGGCGATCAAAGCAGCTCAAAGACACGTTCGCTCCGGCAAGCGCTGGGTTGTGGACATGGATTTGGAAAAGTTCTTTGATCGGGTCAACCACGACGCATTGATGGCGCGGGTGGCGAGGCGGGTCAAAGACGAGCGAATGCTCCGCTTGATCCGACGCTATCTCGAAAGTGGGATCATGCTGGGAGGAATAGTGGAGCAGCGCGTGGAAGGCACGCCGCAAGGCGGACCGCTTTCACCGCTGCTCTCGAACATCCTTCTGGATGATCTGGACAAGGAACTGCAAAGGCGTGGGCATCGGTTCTGTCGGTATGCCGACGACTGCAACATCTACGTAGGCAGTCGGCGGGCCGGAGAACGGGTGATGCAATCGCTCACTGTGTTCCTGCGGGAGAAACTCAAGCTCACGGTCAACCAGCTCAAGAGCGCAGTGGAGCGTCCATGGAAAAGAAAGTTCCTGGGCTATTCACTGACGGCGGAGAAGGAAAGCCGGGTGCGAGTGGCGCCGCAAAGCGTGGAACGGTTCAAAGACAAGATGCGGGAGAAGTTCCGAGCCGGAAGAGGCCGCAACCTGCGGAAGCTCCTCGAAGAACTGAAACCGCTGTTGCGCGGCTGGGCCAGCTACTTCAGTGTGGTTCAAACGCGCAACGTGTTCGAAGAACTGGACCAGTGGATACGCAGGAAACTGCGTTGCCTGGAATGGAGAAAATGGAAGCGCGGCAGGACGCGATGCAAACGGCTGATCGCTTTGGGACTGGACGGGAATGTAGCCCGGGCCAGTGCCTTCAATGGCCATGGACCATGGTGGAATGCCGGAGCGTCACACATGAATGCGGCGCTGCCGACCGCCTATTTTCGGCGGCTGGGCTTGCAGTTGCTGGGTGAGGAAGTGGTCAGGCAGACTGCGCTGCGAGCAGCCAAGTCTTTGTGAACCGCCGTGATACGGAACCGTACGTCCGGTGGTGTGGGAGGACGGTGAGGTTTATCCCTCACCTCCTACCCGATTCCAGAATCACATTGCCGGGCGCTTTGTTTTTAGGGTAAGACGGGGTGCGTGAGGAATTCTGGTGACAGCCGCTCCCGCAGCGTTCGGCCCAAGGCTTTCAGCAAGGTTCCGCTTTCCCGTCCCGCCTGCAGCGGCTTTTCCCTCGTTGAACTCCTCATCACGCTGGCGCTTTTGATCGTCATGTCCGTGATGCTCTGGGGATTTGGATCGCCCAGCAACCAGCAAAAGCAAAAGCGCCGCTGCCGTGAAAATCTTCAGAAGCTCTATCTGGCGATGGAGATTTACGCCCGCGACTTTCAAGGGGACTTTCCGTTTGTGTCGGACGCAACCACGCCGGCCGGCGCCTTGCACGTGCTGGTCCCCAAATACAGCGTGGACACCAGCATCTTCATTTGTCCGGGCAGCAAGGACGCCGCGCTGCCCGCCGGGGAATCCATCCGGAATCGCCACATCAGCTACTCCTATTACATGGGGCGTCGCGCGGATAAAGGGAGTGAAGTGCTCTTGTCAGATGAGCAGGTGAACGCGCAGAGCAAGGCCTTGCAGACAGCGGTGTTCTCCGCGAACGGCAAAGCGCCGGGAAACAATCATCATGAATTCGGCGGAAATTTCCTTTTCACGGATGGGCGCCTGGAGACGAGTTCTGCTGTGTCGCCGTTCGATCTTAGCTTCGGCCCGAAGGTCGTGTTGTTGAACCCTGATTGATCCTATGAAAATCCTCTGTTCCTGCGGCGCGAAATTTGTCATCGACGTCACACCGGAAATGGAGCGGCAGCCGGTGCAATTCATCTGTCCCGCGTGCGGCCTGGATTCATCTACAGCGGTTAACCAGCTGATTCAACAGGAGCTTTCTGCAGCCACAATATCCGCCGAACCGTCGAGCATCGTGGGTTCTCCAGCGAACCCGGAGCCTCCCAGCGCCGCGCCCCGGCTTGCTGCTCCGCGGATTCACGTCGCCCTTTCTGAACCGGCCAAGGCCGCAACGCTTGAGGATCCTGCGCCGGGCGGGTCGTGCGTCAAACACGCCGGGCAACCGATCGCTCACCAGTGCCTCGTTTGCAGCAAGGCAATGTGCCCCAAATGCATGGAACTGTTTGGTTACGTCTGCTCTCCATTCTGCCGGTCCCGAGCCGAAGCGCGAAAAATGAAGGTGCCTGTGTATGCGGGCCAGAAGTCTGTCAGTGAAGCGCGGTTGTGGAGGAAAGTCGGATGGGTGACTGCGGCCGTGGCGGGAATGATTGGGCTGCTGCTGGGTTCGTGGGTTTATTATGAATGGTTCGCCTCCCGCCCGAGCCCGCACTTTGCAGTTCAATTTCCCGATGGCGTCTTCAACGCACAAACCGAGTTCTGCGGGCCCGATCAAATGATATTCCTCCATGGCGTGACGCTGTCTCGTTACGATCTCAAGGGTAAGAAGGAGGTCTGGGCGCGCGAGTTGATATCCGCAAGCCGGCTGCAGGAATTCAAAGAGCAGGAAAACCGCAACGTGGAGGCGTTCTTCAAATCCGTCCGCGAAGCCGGCTGGGATCGAATCCCCGCTCCTCCCACCGAAGAGGACATGATGGAGCGAACCTATGAGGCGGCGGCGGATTCGTTCGATGTTTTCGTTCAAGGATCCAACGTGTGGCTGAATTTTGGGGATTCCGGAAAACTGGTGCTCTTGAATTGGGAGACAGGTGCGGATGAAAAAGAGATTGCCGTGCCTGGACACGGCCAGGCCGTTTCCCGTGCATCGGAAAAATTGACGATCCGGGCCGGCAACGATGTGGGGCAGCGCCTGATCACGCATGTGAACCTGGCAAGCGGGGAGCATCGCATGGAGACGGTGGGTGAACCCGTTCAGGCGGCGGCAGCGGGACAACGGGCAGCCGGCCGGCCCGCGGCGCCGGGCCGGATTGCGGTCTCTGTCCCGGCGGGCGCCGGATTGCCGGGAAGCGCTGGAGCGGATCGTCGGGTACCGATGGACCCCGCCCGCGTGGCTGCGGACGCCCAACGTTTGTCGCTGCCGGAGAAGATCGCGCTCCCTGCAATCGTGGCGAATGCCATGAACCAGGAAAGGATCTTTCGCGAACTTGACGGGGACGAACCCGATCCTGTGCAGCTGCGCCGCGTTTTTGGAGGTGCGATCACGCCGGGAGACAGCGTTACGTTTGTTCCAAATCCAAATGGAGATTACGGCTTTGCGGTCCGGCTGCTGGAGGAACGCCTTGTCGAACGGGTCGCGATGAAAGAGGCGCCGAAGACCTCCGCGTTGGACGGGGAAGTGAATGCGTCCAAGACGCAGGAAATTGCGAACGAGCTGCTGAACGAAATGCAGCGCAATCGCGGCGGAGACAAGGTTGTTGAGAACGAAAGCCGTTATCGGGTGACGGTCCACGCCATGGACGGCGGCGCGCCTGATTGGAGTGGAGAAGTGATCGGAAGGCCGCGTTTGTTGCCCCTGCAGACGATCACGCTCGTCGCGGGCAACAAATCGATCATCGCCCTCGATCGAAAAAACAAAAAGCTTTGGGAGGCGTCGTTCGCCAACAATCTTTCAGGCGGTGGCGAATTGGGTGATGACGAATCCATGCATGGACAGCTTCCGTGCGCTGAGCGCGACGGCCGGATTTATATCTGCGACCTTGCCATGCTGACGAGCGTTGATGCGGCGTCGGGCAACGTTCATTGGCGGCTTCCCACGGTGGGGATAGCGGGATTGTTGTTCGATCACGAGGGAATGCTCTACGTCAACACAACGACTGCCAGTCCCGAATCCATACGCTATTCGCGGCAGATTGATGTGACGAGCAGCGCAAGTGCGGTCATCGTGAAGGTGGATTCCAAAACCGGCAAATCGCTCTGGAGCACGCAGGCAGGCGGCTTTATTTCGTATCTCTCCGGAAAATTCCTTTACGTCGCGAGCTGGAACGACGCGGATGACCTCAAGGACAGCCCCTTTGCGACAGGCATGGAAACACCGTCGTATGTGCGGATCAAGCGGCTGGATCCTGACGACGGCCGGATCCGCTGGGACCACTACCAGAAGCGCGCGCCGCTGGGCGTGCATTTCAAGGACAACCACATACAGATCATCTTCAAGAAGGAGATGCAGGTGTTGAAGTACTTCACGTTTTGAAGTTCTTGATCCCCGACCGTGCCCGTCCTCAGTTCAGGGACGGCGCCTTGCGGTATCCGTCGAGCCAATGGAACAGGCTCAACACCGGATGCGTCCAAAGCATTCGAGGCCCCGCGTAGCGCATGATCACCTTCACCTGGTCACGATGGTGGCGTTGATAGCAATGGACGGGGCAATTGGCGCAGGTCGGCTTTTCGGCTCCGAAACGGCAGCGGTCGAGACGATTGGCGGCGTAATCAGTGAAATCCTGGCACTCGTCGCAGAGCACGTCACCTTTCCCGTGCTTTCCGCGGCAATAAATACGGATCATCGCCAGCATCGTTTTCCATCCCCGGGCAAGGCGGCGGTCGGTGAAACGATCGCTGTGGTCGGTCGTGTTCCGGGCGAATTCCGCGCCCGATGCCGTTCGGGATGCATTCATGTTCACGCGCTCATTGTGGAGGAGCCGGGCTTCCTTCGCTTTGATCCCGGTCAAATGTTTTCGGTGGAAACCAGAGGCGGGGTTGATGCAGATTAGTCATATGACGCAAACCGAAGGCGCGACCTCGATAGTAGCTCCGGTTGAGGAAATCCAGCAGGGTTGGAACGATCTGGTGCTCCGAGTAAAACAACTGGAAGTGGAGCGGGATGTACTGGAGCACGATAACAAAAAGCTCCGTTCACTGCTGGAGCGGGTCATCGAACATCGGCAGAAGTCGCACGGCGAATTGATTCTCCTGCTCACGGGACTCGTCAGCAAGCTGCCCATCAATGACATTGGCGTGGTTGTTTCCAAACTCATCGAGCATAACGCCCATGTCACCGAAGTTTGCGGGGTGCTGGCCAAGGGCAAGATGGAATCGGCGCTGCCGCAGCCGGCGGTTCTGAAAGCGCTGGACCAGACGAAGCGTGAATTGATCAGTGCGTTGAAGCCCCTTGCGGAAGAGTTGATCCGGCTCGAGGCGCCGCTCGAACCTGGGCTGTTGAACAACCTGCCAGCGCAGCCGGAAACTTTCTTTTCACCACGGGTGATCCGTGCCACGCGCTGTTACATCAAAGGCCAGGTGCCGCGCGAGCGGATCGTCCGCGAATTTGGCGAGGAGGCCCTGGCGTTCTTCAACGACCTGACCACTGACAAAAAGCTCAATCCAAACCCGCGCACGGAGGAGATCGTGCTCGGTTTTCGCAATGACTTCGAAACGCTCCTTCAGCAGAACGGGGCTGTCCTTGGCGGCAAACGAGACGCGCTCGCGCAGCTATATCGCCGGGTGCAGAATAGCAAGGGAGCATCCGACACGGCCCGTGCCCAGCGCAGCGTATTTCAGAAACTCTCGTTCATTTTGGATCTGATCCACTATTACGAAAACCAGAGCACGGAAGCTCCCGATGTCATCTTTGCCCAGCGCCTGCCCGTGCTGATCGAACAGTTCGTGCTTCCGGCAGGGCAGGAACATCTCGACGTGAAATTGATTGAGGAGGCGGAAAGCCTGCTGTCGTTCGTTCTCAATTCCGATTACCGCCACGCGGTGGTCAACAATATCGGAAAAGGCGGGGGCAACGGACGCACGCTGAGATACGTTCTCACGCTGCGCGCGGAAAAAATGCCGGCGTCGGATGATGTCATGCACCAGGTCATTCCCGAGTTCGTGAAGCATCTCATCCCGCCGAACAGTTCTCCTTCCGCCGCCGCGATAGCGGGGGTTCTGCGGCTCATCAATGATGACATGCAACGGCTCGTCGTTCGCGCGATCATGGACACCGACCGCTTGCGCAAGGAAGACGCGGAGGCGCTCGGCAAGGCGGTGGGCACGCAGCTCGGCCTGACGAATCTGGACCAGCTGAAGCCGGAAGTCACAATAACACCCGAGATGGAACGGCAGCTCGCATGGGAAAAGATCAAGGGATTGATCACGAGCCGATCGGAGCCTGGAACGATTGCCAACGCGATGCGCGCACGGTTGCACGCCAAGTATGAGGCCGATGAAATCAAGCAGAGCTGGGTGACGCTGACGGAAGCGGATCCGATCTCATTCATTCGCGTCTTTTGCCAGTTGCCGTATCTCGCTGATGGGTCGACGGATCCGGTTGCCCGCGCGATCATGGAAACCTACGTGCATCGGTTGACGCACGAGAAGTACGCGTCGACCTACAGCAAGGTGATGAACAGCTTGAAAAACATGTTTCGGGCGAACCCGAACAGCCCGACCTTGCTGAACTTTATTGCGCTCGTTCGCTGGGTCGATGCCGAAGCAGCAAACAAGCTGAGCGCGGACGTTGGCATGATGGCGAACGCCTGAAGTTTGGGAGATTGGCAGCGGGTCAATCGGTCCGGGCGACCAGTTTTTCGACCTGCAGGACCAGTTCCTCCGACGTCACCGGCTTCGCCAGGGTTCGCCAACGGTCCTGTGTTTCCGCAGGCGTGGCATCCACGTCGGCCAGGCAAACCACTGCGAGACCGGGTTTGGAAGCCTGGAGTTGTTCTCCCAATGCGCGGCCGGTGATGCCATCAGAAAGGCTGGCGTCGGTCAGCAACACGTCAATCGCTGCCGCCTGCGCTTCCCACAATAGCAATGCGAGCGCGGTTGAGTCGGCTTCGATCACTCGAAATCCCTTCCAGGTGAGCGCGCAGCGCGCCGAAGCCCGGACTCGATCATCGGCCTGCACCAGCAAGATTGTTCCGAGGGTGGGAGTGCCATCCCTTGCGGCTGCAGCGGTTTCGTTCGCCGCGGCGGGCGCGCATGGCAGGTAGACAAAAAATTCGCTTCCCGTTCCGCAATCTGGATTGGACTCAATCCATCCGCCGTGCTGCCGGGCAAGGCCAAACGATCCAGCCAGGCCAAGGCCCAACGCTCCCGATGGCCGGGTTGTGAAGAATGGCTCGAAGAGGTGTTCGCGCGCCGCAGCGTCCAATCCTTTTCCGGTATCACGAATCGAAATGCGAACGAACGGGCCGGCGGCGATTCCCGGAAGTGGCGCGGCCTCGACCCTGAACAAGGCAGTGCTCAGCATGATGCTACCCTGGCTGGAAATCGCGTCGCGCGCGTTCAGCACCAGGTTGACGATGACATGCTCGATAAGCCTGGAATCCGCCAGGACCGGTGCCGCGAAGGGTCCGAATGCATTCTGCAGGATGATCCGTTCGCCCAGGAGCCGGGCGAGCAGGGGATTCATTGTGCGGAGCAACGCATTGATGTCCACCACCTCCGGCGTCATGGGATGACAGCCACCAATTGCCCGCAGCTGACGGCTCAAACCCAATCCGCGATGGGCGGCCGTCGAAACCTGACGGAGCAATTCGGTGCATGCGCCATCCTGAATTCGCGCCAGCAGCCGTGCCGTGTTTTGCTCAATCGGGTTGAGCGTGTCGGCAAGCGATTCTCCCAGTGACCCGCTGATGCGGCTGACTCGCGCGAGCAGTTCATTCCGCGTTTCGCGTTCACGCTGTTCGCAGGCGTTTGAAACGTTGTGAAACACGAGGAGCCGGGCGGCGCGGCCCGCAAAGGTGAGATCCACCGCGCTGATTTCAATGTCGAGAAGGGTGCCGTCGCTGCGGCAATGCTGCCATTGGCCGAGGCTGCGGGGCTCGGGGCAATCGGGACGAAGTTGAACCTCAAAGAATTCCGCGCTGTCGGCCGTGATGCAGTCGAAGCAGGTGCGCGCGACGTTTTCGGCGGACCACCCGAACAGCTTCAGCGCCGATGCATTGACCGCGAGCAGTTCCGCGGTTGTCCGCCCGGCTACGCAGAGCGGTTGTGGATTTGCGCGGAACAGCAGGTCGTATTGCGCCGCGGATTCTGCAAGGGCCTGTTCGCGCTCTCGAAGTTGCTGGAGTTCCGCGATCAACAGGTGATTCGTGCGTTCAAGTGAATGGGTGCGATGAATGAACTGGGTTTCCGATTCGGTTTGCGCCTCGTGTTGTGCGCGGCGGGCCTTGTCCCGTTCGCTCCACACGGCTTCCACATGCCCCATGCCCACCACCAGCAATACCGACGTGATTGCCAGCGCAGCGTGCAATGGAAGCTCAGGCGTGATCGCCAGCCGGCCCAGTGGCGCCAGCAGATGAAACAATGCGAGACAACAAAAGGAGGTGACAACAAACCATCCTACCTGCTGCGCACCGAACCGGCGGACGAGGCGGAACGCGTAGGAAGGCACGCTGAGTTGAAGCACGGCGGCAAGCAGCCCAAAGGTCGTCATAAATAATCAGAGTAGCGCCAGTCAGTGCCGCTGTGTCCATATCCCGTCCAAACGAAGCTCGATTGTGGACGTGCCGCAGCGGGATCGGCTGGATCCCGCGAGCAAATTCGATGAATGGCAGCAGCATGGCAACGCACCAGCCGTTTCAGCAGCATCCAGACCATGGCGTGCGGAAATCCTCCGGCAAGGCGCGCGCGGATGCGCCTCCGTGAAGGAGCGCTGGCAAATTTCTCAAGATATTTGGCAGGCGGATCCGCCCTGGATTCTTGACGGCGTGCAGTGGATGCGGCGAAACAATAGTCATGAAATACCGCGCCGGAATGCTGATCGCCCTCCTGCTGTGCGCGTTGCCGTCCTGGTCTCAAACGGATTCAAAGGCTGAATCGGAAGCAGCTTACACCCGTGCAATCGAAGAGCGCGCAATGCGCATCACGACGCCCCTCGGGCTGACCAATGAGACGACCGCAGCCCGCGTGCAGGGAATCATCGTCACACACTATCGGAATCTTCGCGCGATTCACGATCGGCGCGACGAATCGATCAAGAATGCACGCGCGGCAACAGAGGACGCCGGTGCAGCCGTCGCAGCGATTCAGGCAGACGCAAAAGCAAAGCTGGACCAGTTGCACACCCATTATCTGGGCCAGCTGGCCGGCGATTTGAACCAGGCACAGATCGACCAGGTGAAGGACGGAATGACATTCGGAGTGCTGAACGTGACGTGGAACGCTTACATGAAAATGTTCCCCGATCTGAATGATGAACAGAAGGCGCAGATTCGGCAGTGGCTGGTCGAAGCCCGGGAGCTGGCGATGGACCAGGGCTCCGCTGGTGAGAAGCACGCCGTGTTTGGAAAGTACAAAGGCCGCATCAACAATTATCTGTCCCGCGCCGGTTACGACTTGAAGAAAGCCGAGCAGAACCTTCGAAGGTAACCATCCTTGCGTGGTGCCGTCCTAATCCCAGTCACCTTTGATGCCTGACGCGCTCCAGCCTTGCGCGCATGGCAGGTCCGAAAAGAAAACAACATGATGAATACCAAAAATCTTTTCCGCGGCGTTGTTGCCAGTCTCGCGGCGGGCATTGTTTCCGTCCATGCACAATATCCCTCCCTGAGCGGGTCCGTGCAGGCGGAAGCAGCCAGGCGGAAGGCCGAGTCCGACCGCCGTTCGGACGAAGCGTTTCAGAACGCAACAGCAGCGATCAAGGAATGGGAGCGCAAGGGCAGGCCGTATTTGCCGGGCGCCGCCAGGCCCGGGGATCTCCCGCAGGCAAAGATTCCAGCGTTCCCCGGCGCGTGGGGTGGCGGCATGTATGCGTTTGGCGGTCGCGGCGGGAAGGTGTTCGTGGTGAACAACCTGAACGATCGCGGACCCGGAAGCTTTCGGGAAGCACTCGAAGCGGGTGGACCTCGCGTGGTTGTGTTCAATGTCGCCGGCATCATCCGGCTGAAGGAACGCATTCGTGTTCGCGCGCCCTACATCACGATCGCGGGCAACACGGCCCCTGGCGACGGCGTGTGCATCGCGGGTGACACAGTCGAGCTCGAAACCCACGATGTTGTCATACGGCACCTTCGTTTTCGGCGCGGCGAAACCTGGGTGGGGGATCGCAATGACTCGCTCGGCGGAAATCCTGTCGGCAACATCATGATCGATCATGTCTCCGCGAGCTGGGGGCTCGATGAAAACATGTCCATGTATCGGCACATGTATCAACCGCCCGGCGGCGGACAGGCGCTGAAGCTTCCAACCGTGAATATCACCATCCAGAATTCAATCTTCAGCGAGGCATTGAACACCTATAATCACGCGTTCGGCAGCACGATCGGTGGGTTGAACAGCACGTTCTATCGCAATTTGTGGGCCTGCAATTCGGGACGAAATCCCAGCGTGGGCATGACGGGAGACTTCACCTTCGCCAACAATGTGATCTTCAACTGGAGGCATCGGACCGTTGATGGCGGAGATCACAGAAGTTATTACACCATCACGAGCAACTATTTCAAACCCGGGCCCGTGACGCCAAAAGATCAGCCCATTGCATACCGCGTTCTCAAGCCGGAATCGCAGCGCAGCAAGGAGGTTGTGGACAACTTCGGCAAGGCGTTCGTCGCGGGAAACGTGGTGGAGGGCAACGCGCGCGTCACCGCTGACAACTGGGATGGCGGCGTGCAGCCCGAGACCGTGGGCTCCCTGGATGCCGCTTTGAAATCGATTCGGACCAATTCGCCGTACGCCCACGCTCCACTGGATTTGAAGCCCGCCGCGCAGGCGTATGAAGACGTGCTCGCGAACTCAGGCGCCACACTGCCGCGCCGCGATGCTGTCGATGAGCGCATTGTGCGGACGGTGCGGACCGGTAATGTCACCGCGAAACCAGGTGCCGACATTCAAGATCGGCTGGGGAGCGCGGGTTATTCCAGGCAAACCATCGATGCGATTGTTTCGATGGTGGATGGCGGACTGATCACGCATCCGGACGAAGTCGGCGGGTACCCGACTTATGCGGGCACGCCTTACCAGGATTCCGATTTCGACGGAATGCCAGACGATTGGGAAACAAAGAACGGTTTGAATCCCCGCGATGCTGCCGACGCTGCGAAGGATCTGAATGGGGACGGGTACACGAACATTGAGGATTTCATCAATGGATTGGATCCCCGCGGGCAAAAGGTCGACTGGACGGATCTCAGGAACAACGTGGATCCGCGACAGGCGAGTTGAGAATTCAGAATGAAGGCTCATGTTTTCGCTGGGGGACTGCTCGGGCTCGTTGTCTCTCTAGCTGCAATGCAGAGCGGTGGACAACCGCTCCCCGCGTTTCCAGGCGCGGATGGCGCCGCGCGGTTTGCCACGGGAGGCCGCGGCGGCGTTGTCTATCACGTGACGAAACTGGACCGCAATTTCAACGATGCCAGCGAGGGAACACTGCGCTACGGATTGACTGATGGCAATTTCCCGCCGAACACCCGCCGGACGATTGTGTTCGATGTCGCGGGCGTGTTTTGGCTGGGGCGCTATGGCGCGGAGAACGGACATGACAACGGCTGGAACTCAGGCCAGTCGCGCTACAATCTTCCGCGCAATGTGACTGTCGCGGGTGAATCGGCGCCCGGCCCCGTCATCATCATGGGCGGTGTCACGAAAGCTGGCGGGACGAACACCATCATCCGCAACGTGATGTTTGCGCCGGGTTACGGCATGCAGAATTTTCACGAGCCGCCCGAGCCCCCAACCCCTGGCGACTTTCCAGATTCCTATGTTTATGACGCGATCGATATCAGCGGTCAGAACATCATGATGGATCACCTGACGGTGGTTTACATCACGGACGAAGCCATCTCCTGCAACGAGCTGGCGGCGGATCTGACGATTCAGAATTCCAACGTGTCGCAGGGGCAGAATTATCCGCAGGCCGATGCCGAAGCGTCAGGCGTGCGCTACACGGGCCACGCCCTGGCTCACCTGTTGCAGGCGGGCTCGGGTGCGAAGATCAGCGTGCTGAACAATCTTTACGCTCACCAGGCGGGACGCTTGCCACGGGTCGGAAGCGAGGTGGGCACGGGCGCGTTCAACGAATTCCGGAACAATGTTTTTTACAATTGGTTCGGCACGGCCGGCAGCGGCGCGTCGGGACAGCCCAGCTTTAATAACTTCCTGCACAACTTCTATCTTGCGGGTCCCGGAGGCCAGCGTCCGATTGGCGGCACAAACTTTCAGCTGCAGACAGCCAACGGCGGGACCGGGATTTTTTCCGGAGCCTCCGCGACCGCAACGCGCGTTTATCGCAGCGGAAACGTGAAGGACACGAATCGTGATGGAGATGCCAGGGACGCGGCTATCGCGGATTCTGATTACACTTCCAGTTCACTCCAGGCCTCTGCATATGACATCAGCCAGGGCGTGACACTGATCGCTACAAATGCCTTTCACCACGTGCTGAGGCAGGTGGGATCGCGATGGTGGGAGCGCGATTACATCGTGACTGCCGGAAATACGAATGCCATCGATACGATTGACGAGCGGCTGATCCACGAAACCTACACTGGCACTGGCCGGATTATCGCGTGGGCGGACGATCCATTCGACCCCAGCCTCGATGAGGGAACCGAGTGGCGCAGCCTGCTCGCGTTGCGGGCTGATCCGATTTCGGGGATTGCGCCGTTCAACCATCCGCAGGGGTGGGATGAAGACGCGGATGGAATCCCCAATTATTGGGAAATTCAACATGGGCTCGATCCCGCCGTGACGAACCACAACAGCGATTTTGATGCGGATGGCTACACCGATCTGGAGGAGTATCTGCACGAACGCGCTGCGTTTCCGGCGCCCGGCGTCATCATCTTCAACAACACCGTCAGCCAGCGTTACGCGGAAATTTTCAACTGGTCTGTCAGCGGCGTGCCCGTGACGGTGGCTGGAAAGGGAACGGTGATTTCTTCCTCGCACTGGCAGCCGAGCCGGTTCGATTCGGTCATCATCAGCAATCAGACCGCGAGAGTGGACGCGCCTGGCCAGCATGCTGGAACGCTTCAGCTGGTGGGCAGCACGCTGTCCCTGAGCAACGGATGGCTGCGGGTTGCAGAACAACTCATGGTGGATTCCGAGAGTGTCGTGCAGGTGCAATCCTCGGGTGGTTTGATTGTATCGAACGGAATCGTCAACTCCGGCACCCTCCGCCTCAAGGGGTCCGCACAATTCGTTCCAGGCGGGACCTTCACGAACGCGGGTGTGCTGGATGTGATTTCCTGGCAGGGATCGCTGCCGCCGGACCTTGTCAACAGCGGCTCAATCCTGGATCGCAGCGCGATCATCATTCATGAAGCAGGATTGGAAGGCAGTGACTTCAAACTTTCTGTTCCCGGTTTTGAAGGGCACACCTTCCTGCTGCAGCACTCCGGCGATTTTATCTCGTGGGAAAATGCTGGCGACGCCGTGGCAGGAAACGGAGGGACGCTGACTTTGTCGCATCCGGGTGGCGCTGATTCCGGAGTGCGACTCTACCGCGTAGTGATTGATCCCATCCCTCTCTGAACCGCAGACATTCCCCCGCGCGAAGCCGTTTTAGCATGCGAACTATTCTTCATTTCCAGACGTTGTCCAAACCGATAACCCTTGCGCTCTCGACTCTGTGGCTTGGCCTCGCGGTGGCTGCGGCGGCGCAGTCGAACACGCTCACCCTTTGGTATGAGCAGCCCGCGGCGAATTGGACCGAAGCCCTGCCGATCGGCAACGGCCGGATGGGCGCGATGATCTTTGGCGGCATCACCAACGAGCGGATCCAATTCAATGAAGACACGCTCTGGCGCGGTGAACCTCACGATTACGTGCGCGAAGGGGCAGGGGATCAACTGGCGATCATCCGGCAACTGATCTTTGACGGAAAGGCAATTGAGGCGCAGCAGATTGCGCGCGAAAGATTTCTCAGCAATCCCGTTCGGCAACGGCCCTACCAGCCGTTCGGCGACCTCCGTTTCGAATTTCCGGGGCATGAGCGAGCGGCCGATTACCGGCGCGAGCTCGACCTTGATTCTGCCGTCGCGCGGACGTTCTATCGCGTTGATGAAGTGGGCTATTTGCGCGAGGCCTTCGCGAGTTATCCGGACCGCGCGATCGTTATCCGCCTTGCCGCCGATCATCGCGGGCGGTTGAATTTTTCGCTGGGCGTGGACAGTCCGCATACGAACTCGCAGAACCATGTGATGGGTTCGGACGGCCTCGCGCTGACCGGCCAGGTTCACACAGGCGGCGTGCGTTTCGATGCGCGGGTCAAGGTCGTCTGCACTGGCGGAAAGACGCGCGTATCGAATCGCCGCATCGTTGTGGAGAATGCGGATTCAGCCGTTGTTTATTTGACCGCGGCAACCAGCTTCAAACATTTCCTGGATATCAGCGCGGATCCCGCTCCTCGCGCTGCGCACGATCTTGAAAAGGTGTTGCGCCGGGATTTTGCAGAACTGCGCGCCCGTCACATCGCGGATCACCAACGGCTCTTTCGCACCATGAGCCTCGATCTCGGCCGCACGGCTGCCGCGGACTGGCCGACCGATCAACGGCTGCAAGCGATCAAGGCCACTGGAGTGGAAAAGGATCCGGCGCTCGCATCGCTGCATTTCCAATATGGCCGTTACCTGCTGATCGCCAGCAGCCGTCCCGGAACGCAGCCGGCAAATTTGCAGGGCGTGTGGAACGAGGAGTTGAATCCCCCGTGGGAAAGCAAGTGGACGCTCAATATCAATTGCCAGATGAATTACTGGCCCGCTGAACTCTGCAATCTCAGTTCCTGCCATGAACCGTTGTTCGACATGATTGATGACCTGGTCATCAGCGGGGCGCGCACGGCGAAGAAGCAATACGGCGCGCGCGGCTGGGTGGTGCATCACAACACGGACCTTTGGCGGGGCACCGCGCCGATCAATAACATCGACGGCATCTGGCCCACGGGTGGCGCCTGGCTTTGTCATCATCTCTGGGAACGCTACCTGTTCAGTGGCGACGAGGATTTCCTTCGCCGACGGGCGTATCCCGCGATGAAACAGGCGTCGTTGTTTTTCGTGGATTTCCTGGTGAAGGATCCAGAAACGGGCTACCTGGTCACGATTCCTTCGCATTCACCCGAGCAGCCTCCGCCCGACCGGCCGTTGCTGGGGAAAGGGCCGACGATGGACAACCAATTGATTCGTGCGTTGTTTGATTACACACAGCGCGCTGCGAAGGTGCTGGGCGTCGATTCTGAATTCAGCCAGCAACTCGCGGAACTCAGCCGGAAGTTGCCGCCGAACAGGGTCGGGAAGCATGGGCAATTGCAGGAATGGCTCGAGGACGTGGATGCGCCCAACAACAACCATCGCCATATGTCGCCGCTCTTCGCGCTGTATCCGGGATGGGGGATCACGCCTGCCGACGCCAGGATCTACGACGCTGCAAAACTGCTGTTGAAATGGCGAGGTGAGGGAAGCACGGGCTGGAGCTTTGCGTGGCGCATGCCGCTTTGGGCGCGGGCCGGGGATGGCGAGTTCGCGCTGCGCCAGTTCAACGGCTTGTTGCAGAAACGGACCCTTCCCAACCTCTTCGACCTATGCGGTCCGTATCAAATCGACGGGAACTTTGGCGCACCTGCAGGGGTTGCTGAGATGCTGTTGCAAAGCCACATCACGGAGGAGCGTGAAGATGGCGGCGAATTGCGCGTGATCGACCTGCTCCCGGCGCTGCCCAAGGCATGGGAGACCGGATCCGTGCGGGGATTGCGCGCGCGCGGTGGATTTGAAATCGATCTGCGATGGGCAAACGGCGCGCTCGAGGAATGCGTCATCCGCTCGGCGGCAGGGCAAAAATGCAAGCTGCGGTACGGCGTTAAAACGGTTGAACTCAACACCCGCAAGAATCGCGAGTACCGGCTTGATGGCGCATTGAAACAGTAACGACGCGAAGTTTATGAGAATCCGACACCACCTGTTCCTTGCACTCGGCGCCACGCTCCTGCTGCCCTCCATTGCTGCGGCGCTGCCTTCCGCAATTCCGCCTGAGGCGCAATCGAAAGACCAATACAGGATCGCGGTTTGTGATTGGATGATTCTCAAGCGGCAGAAGCTCGGGGCGTTTGCGCTGACGAGGGAGATTGGCGCGGACGGCCTGGAGCTCGACATGGGCAGCCTTGGCAAGCTCGACACCTTTGACAACCAGCTGGCCAAGCCGGAAGTGCGCCAGCAGTTCCTTGAAAAAGCACGGGAGTTGAACCTGGAAATTTGTTCCATTGCAATGTCGGGCTTCTACGCGCAATCGTTTGCTGAACGGCCGACTGTGCCGCGGATGATCGACGACACGATTGCGACGATGAAGGAGATGAACGTGAAGGTCGCATTCCTGCCGCTCGGTGTGATGAGTGATCCTGCGCGGCATCCGAACCTGCGCGCGGCAGTCGTCGAACGCCTGAAAATGGCGGGCGAAAAGGCGCAGGCAGCGGGGGTGATCATCGGAATCGAAACCGAGCTTCCGGCATCCGAGCAGGTCAAGTTGCTCGACGATGTTGGTTCACCCGCGATCAAGATCTATTACAACTTTGCCAATGCCATACAGAATCGCCGCGACGTCTCCGAAGAGCTGCGCGTTCTGGGGCGCGACCGCATCTGCCAGATTCATTGCACCAACCAGGACGGCGTCTGGTTGCAGGATGACCCAGCCGTTGACATGAAGAAGATCAAGGCGGCTCTCGATGACATGGGATGGCGTGGCTGGCTTGTGATTGAGCGATCGCGCAAGGCGAGTGACTCCCGCAATGTCAAAGGCAACTTCGGCGCCAACTCAGCCTACCTGAAGACCGTGTTTCAATCGGGGAACAATTAGGCGCAGGGAGTATTGTTCCCCATCCGGCGGCAGACGGATACCCCACGCAATTCACCCCCTGCAAGTGGCTGAAGCGACCATGCAGAATCGGTCGCGATGAACGGTGAACTTTCTGCAACTCTAACATTGCCCGCCGCTTTGCCGAGCGACGCGACCAGCGCCCCTGTCGCTTTGCTGGGTGTGGTGTTCGATCCCGTCACGCTCCCGCAGACCCTGCAGCGGATCGAGGATATGATTGCATCGCGCCGGCCGCATTACATTGCAACCGCCAACATGGACTTTGTGGTGCAGGCGCGGGCCGACCTTGAGTTGAGGCGAATCCTTTTCGAGGCTGACCTCGTTCTCTGTGACGGCACGCCGCTGGTTTGGGCCTCTCGTCTGCTGGCCAATCCATTGCCGGAACGAGTGGCCGGCGCGGACATGGTTCCCGAATTGATCCGGGTTGCGGCGGAAAAAGGCTACCGCCTGTTTCTTCTCGGAGCCGCACCCGAGGCCGCAGAGCGCGCTGTTGCGAACCTCCGGCGCCAGCATCCAAACCTCCAGATCGCTGGACACTATTCGCCGCCGTTCAAGCCGTTGCTTGAAATGGATCACGATGACATCAACCGCCGGATTCGCGATGCGAAACCCGACATTTTGCTTGTCTCGTTCGGCTGTCCGAAACAGGAGAAGTGGATCTCGATGAACTACCAGTCGCTTAACGTGCCTGTCTCGATTGGGGTGGGTGCGACGATCGATTTTCTGGGAGGCCAGATGAAGCGCGCTCCGCGATGGATGCAACGATCGGGGCTCGAGTGGGTTTATCGGCTGATGCAGGAGCCGCGGCGGCTGTTCAAGCGTTATGCCGTCGACATGGGTGTGTTCGGCACCCAGTTTCTCTGCCAATGGTTTCGATCGAGCGCCGTGTGGTTGCGCGACAGGGAACGCGGCTGCGCCGGAACAATGCGCACGCATAACTGGCAGCATGTCGGCTTGCCGGCGCATTTCGATGTCGAGGCGGTTCGGCTGAACGGGTCCGTGCTCAAGCAGGCGATCGACGGGACGCGGCACTGCCTGCTTGATTTGCGCCAGGTGAAGTTCATTGACAGCACGGGGATCGCGGCGTTGATGCATTTGCAAAGGGCCTTGCGCAAAGATTCGCGCACACTTGTGCTGCTCGCCCCCAGTCGTTCCGTGCGAAACGAACTTGAATTCATGCGGCTGACCGAGTTCTTCCGGATTGCCGAAACCCTGGACGAGGCGCAACGAATCAAGGACTCACTGCAGCAGGAGAAGGCAGCTCCCGTCGTTGGGCAAAATCCGATTGTGTGGCGCGGGGAGATCACGGTCACGAACGCGGACGAGGTGCTGACGCTGAGCGAACGATGCCTCCTTGCGGCGTCCGAAAAGGTGAAAGTGGATCTGTCGCAGGTGCGCTTCATCGACAGCACGGGAGCCGCCGCGATGCGTCGTTTGTGCTCTACGGCAGTGCGGGCGGGGCGGCAGGTGGTATTTACCGGGATGTCTCCAGCTGTATTGAGCGTGCTTCGCTGCTGCCGGATCGACCCCACTGTTGCCGCACGAGCAGCCAAAACTCATGCTGTTCATAACGGCGAACCCGAACGGGCCTTCGCCGAGTGATTCCGATGCGCATCGGGATTTCCACTTCTGTCATTCAGCAGGGCCGTACTGGAATCGCGCAATACCTGTTCGCCCTGCTGCGCGGTTTTGCTCGGACCGAATCGGGGCATTCGTTCACCTTGTTTGTCCTCGAGCGCGACCTGCCGCTGTTCGATTTCGTTCGCCCCGCCATGCGGCTGGTTCCAGTGGAGGAGCAGTACCGGCCTCCTGTGAGGAACATTTTCTGGCATCAGTTTCATCTGCCGCGGCTGGTTCGCGAATGGGAGCTCGACGTCCTGCATGTGCCGAGTTATCGCCGCATGCTTTTTCCGCGACCCTGCCGCCTCGTTGCGACGATTCACGATCTCGCGCCCTTTCATGTCGCGGGAAAGTATGATTGGAAGCGGATGCTTTATGGCAGGTGGGTGGCGCGGGTTCTGGCTGCGCGTCAGGACCATGTGATCGCAATCAGCGGGAATACGGCGAACGACGTGCGCAGGTTCTTCAGGGTTCGCCCGGAACGCACGACGGTGATTCATAACGGCCTTGAGCACGACCGCTTCAATCCGGGTTCGCGTGAAAAGGCCCGTGAATGGGCATCGCACACACATCAGTTGAGCAAGCCGTTCTTTCTATATGTGGCGCGGCTTGAGCATCCTGGAAAAAATCACGTGCGCGTCATTGCCGCGTTCGAGCGCTTTCGCGAGGCCACTGGATTGGACTGGCAACTCGTGTTTGGAGGCAGTGACTGGCACGGTGCCGAAGCCATCCACGAACGCGCGCGCGCATCGTCCTGCGCAGGGGATATTCGGTTTCTCGGTTTTGTTCCGGATGGCGAGTTGCCGGATCTTTATCGCGCAGCCGGCGCGTTTGTGTATCCCTCGCTGTATGAAGGTTTTGGCATGCCGCCCACTGAGGCCATGGCGTGCGGCTGCCCTGTGATCTGCTCCACGCGCGGTTCCCTCGGCGAGGTTGTGGGTGAAGCAGCAGCCCTCGTGGATCCCGAACGTGAGGAGTCGATAGCCGAACAGATGATTGCGGTAGCGGTGGACGAGCGAGTTCGCGAGCAGTTGCGCCGCGCGGGCCTCGAACAGGCGCAGCAGTTCAACTGGAATACAACAGCTTCCCGGACGCTCGAGGTTTACGAACGCGTTATGTCTGGTTATGGTGCCCAACGCGTTCCTGCCGCAACAGCGCTGGCAAAAACACCGATGCCCGCCGCGAGCGGCAAGTGATCGCCACGGCGATGACATTAAACTTTCGAGAACAGGGCGAAGGTCCGCCACTCATCATCCTGCACGGCCTGTTTGGGTCGCTGGAGAACTGGGCGCACATCGCGCAGCAACTGTCCGAAAACTTCAAGGTCTTCACGCTGGACCAGCGCAACCACGGC
Organism: Verrucomicrobiia bacterium; assembly: GCA_035629175.1. NCBI lineage: Bacteria > Pseudomonadati > Verrucomicrobiota > Verrucomicrobiia > Verrucomicrobiia bacterium. The sequence goes on from DASPIL010000001.1 coordinate 97,300, forward strand.
AGCTCGCCGCACAGTCCTGACATGAACTTCCCGGTCCTCGCGCGGGATGTTTCGGAGTTTCTGAAGGAACATCATATTCAGCGGGCGCATATTCTCGGACATTCATTGGGCGGCAAGGCGGCGATGGAGTTTGCCTTGAGCGAGTGTGCAAATGTCGATCGGCTGGTGGTGGTGGACATGGCCCCGCGCGGTTATCCGCGGCGTCATGACGAAATTTTCCAGGCGCTTCTCGCGCTGCGACTGGAAGCATTCAGGACGCGCGCCGAAGTCGAGCAGGCGCTGGCCGGAGATATTCCCGACCTTGCCGTCCGCCGCTTCCTGTTGAAGGGGCTTGCGCAGGATGAGCCTGGACGTTTTCGGTGGCGCTTCAATCTCCCGGTCTTGTTTCAACGCTACGGCGAACTTACGGAAGCGGTCGCTGGCGGGCGCGTGTGCGATCGTCCCGCGCTGTTCATCCGCGGCGGCGAATCCGATTACGTGCGCCACGAGGATTTGCCATTGATCCGGAAATTTTTTCCACATGCGGAGATCGCGACGATTGAATCGGCGAGCCATTGGGTGCATGCAGAGCAGCCGGAAAAATTTCTCGATCAGACTCGGAAATTCTTGTGCGGAAACTTTTAACCGTACCGGCTTGACTGTCATTTGGTGCGTTCACATATTGCCATCCGATTCCGTGGGTAGAAGCCTTTAGAAACAAAGATCCGTATGTCGAAGCCCAAGGCCCGCAAGCCGGTGCAGAGCGCAAGCACGAAGAAATTGAAGGCGGGCAACTCCGACATCACCGCGAATCACCGGGATCTCACAGCGGACCAGGCTGCCGACGCAGTCGTTCAACACCTCGGTTCCACGAACGGCCAGCCGGCGACAGCGGTCGCACAGAACAAAGCCGCCGAGATCACCGAAAAAATCAAGGAGCTCGTCCGCCTCGCCCAGGAACAGGGTTATCTCACTTACGGCGACATCAATGACACATTGCCGGACACGCTCGTCTCTCCCGAGGAGCTCGATGAGATCCAGGTCAAGCTGCGCAATCTCGATGTTGAAATCGTGGACCAGGCTGAAGTGGACCGCGTCAAGCAGCCCGAGCCCGAGGAGGAGGAGGATAAATCACGGCTCGACATCCTTGACGATCCCGTCCGGATGTATCTCAAGCAGATGGGGCAGGTGCCGCTGCTGACGCGCGAGCAGGAGGTGGAGATTTCGAAACGGATCGAGGACGCGGAAAACGAAGCGAAGAAGGTGCTCTACGGTTTTGGATTTTCCGGGAAGGAACACATTGCGCTTGCCGAGAAGCTTGTCTCCGAGCCGCCGAAGGAACGATTTGACCGCGTTGTCATTGACAAGAAAGTGGAGACGCGCGAGTCGCACGTGAAATTCCTGCGCAAGCTCATGAAGCATGTGCGCGAACTCGACCAGGAGGTGGATGAGCAGTTCGCCGAATGGCAGGTGGCTCCGGAAGGCAAACGCGATGCAGCGCACGCCGAGTTCCGCAGGGCCGACCAGAAGCTGCAAAAGACTTTCGACAAGTTCTGCTACAAACAGAAGGTCATTGAGGAAATGGCGCTCGTTGCCGAGAACATTCACGACAAGATTCAGCTCAGCATTCGCACGATCCGAGATCTCGAGACCCGGCCTTCCCCTTCCAGCAGCGCGATCATTGAATCCGAGCAACGCAAGGTGAAGGCGTTGGAGGAATTCGTGCGGATGCCCTTCCAGGATTATTTGCGCGCGTACGAGCTGCTGAAGGTTTTTGCGTTGAAGGCGCTCCAGGCGAAAACCGAGATGGTGGAGGCCAACCTGCGCCTCGTGATTTCCATCGCGAAAAAATATACCAACCGCGGCCTCTCGTTCCTCGATCTCATCCAGGAGGGCAACATGGGCCTGATGAAGGCGGTGGAGAAATTCGAATACCGCCGCGGCTATAAATTCTCCACGTATGCGACGTGGTGGATCCGCCAGGCCATCACCCGTTCGATTGCCGACCAGGCGCGCACGATCCGCATCCCGGTTCACATGATCGAAACGATCAATCGACTGATGCGCGTGCAGAAGCGATTGATACAGGATTTTGGACGGGAACCCACCGCGGAGGAACTGGCTGATGAAATGCAGCTGCCAGTGGATCGCGTTCGCGCCGTGCTGAAGATGGCTCAGCAGCCCATCTCGCTGCAGTCTCCCGTGGGCGATAGCGAAGACACCAACTTCGGAGATTTCATCGAGGACAAATCGACGGAGAATCCTTCCGACGTAACAAGCTTCAGCCTGCTCAAGGACAAGTTGACCGACGTGCTCTGCAGCCTGACGGAGCGTGAGCGCAAGGTGCTGGAACTGCGTTTTGGGTTGGGCGACGGCTACTCGCGCACGCTTGAGGAGGTCGGCAAACAGTTCCGCGTGACACGCGAACGCATCCGCCAAATCGAAGCCAAGGCCCTGCGAAAGATGCGGCACCCGACGCGCATTCGGCAGCTTCACGGATTCCTCGAAGTCGAAGATCTGGAATGACTTTGCCGCGCGGGCACACTCGACGGCAGAGGCACTCCTCCTTTGCGATCCGAAACCAACCTTCCTGCATCCGTCTTGCCCTCGTGCTGCGGCGCACACAGACTTGCCAGCGATGATTCCGATTGCCCAAACCGGGTTTGCGATGCTCGCCTGGATGGCCTTCTCTGGCGCCAGCCAAGTCAGTGTCGCTGCCGCGGAGTTGCTGCCTCCAGGCTTTCGCCCCTTGCCTCACGGCGTTCACGCGCTGGTCGGCGCGACCGTAGTTGTCCGGCCGGGGACCGTGCTGGAATCCGCTACCATTGTCATTCGTGACGGACGTTTCGATTCCGTGAACACAAACCTGGCGGTGCCTGCGGATGCGCGGGTGTGGCCGATGCAAGGAACGACGATCTATGCAGGATTCATCGAACCTTACCTGATTCTCAACGCGGGCGGCGCGCCGGTGTCGACGTCCGAGGCGTTCCCCGTGAATGAAAGCTCGCTGGCTGCGGGCGGCACTCGTTTCTATGGCGCGCCGGGTGTTCAGAACGAACGGCCGAACGAGCCCACCCAGGGCAACGAGCGATTCGTTCCAGAGCGGCGCTCAGTCGATGGTTACACCGCCAGCAGCGATTCTCTCAGGCCGCTTCGAGAATTGGGTTTTACCGCGGCAGTGCTCGCGCCGGGGAAGGGAATCCTGCGCGGTCGAAGTTCCCTGGTTTCATTGCGGGAGGACAGCGTGAGCCGTGTTGTGCTGAAGTCGGATCTGTTTCAACACATTGCATTTGATACATCGAACAATGAACCCAATGTCTACCCAGCGTCGCTCATGGGCGTGATCGCAAGCGTGCGCCAGACATTCTTCAACGCGCAGCACCAGGCTCGAACCACAGCCGCAAACGGTTCAAGAACGTTTTCCGTTTCATTTGATGATTCCCTCGAAGCGCTTGCTGCAACTTTGGAGCGCCGCGCTCCCGCGGTGTTCGAGGCGGGCAGCGCGCTGATGAACGAACGCGCGGCGCAGGTCGCGCACGAATTCGGAATTCCATATCATCTCGTCGCCTCGGGAGAGGAATGGCGGAGGCCCGACCTCCTTCAAACAAACGGCCCGGCCTATATTGTTCCCGTGAATTTTCCGGCCGCTCCGAAATTGCCGGCGCAAGACGATTGGGAGCAGATCTCGCTCGACCAGTTGCGCGCATGGGACTGGGCCGCCGAAAACCCTGCAATTCTTGCGAAGAGCGGGGCGCGCGTCGCATTGACGACGCATGGACTTGACGATCGAAAGCATTTTCGCCGAAACCTGCAACTGGCCCTTGATCGCGGATTGAGCGAGATGGATGCGCTGGCGGCGTTGACGACGATTCCAGCGAGAATCTGTGGAGTGGATAAAATGTTGGGAACGATCGAGCCGGGCAAGATCGCCAACCTCGTGGTGGTCCACGGAACGAATTACTTCAATCCCGAAAATCGAGTGCGCGCGGTCTGGATCGATGGGCGCATCTATCCCAGCGACGTCAGTGAACCGATCGCAGGCGAAACCGAGAAGGCGAGGCCGGTTCAAACGCGGGAGCCGGATGCAACGCCGTCGCGGGAAGAGCCGGAGGCGCATCCCAGGCCGGCGGGAACATCCGATACTGCGGCTGCAGCGACGAATTCCGCGGCGGGCGCGACGGCAGCCGCTCAACCGGAACGGAAGCTCACGCCGCGTGAGCTGTTAAAGGAACGTGTCGCGCGTTCGCCGCTTGAGCGGCGCGGTGCCACGACGAATCCGGGATCACTTCTGATCCGCGGCGCTACAGTTTGGACTGCGGGTCCGCAGGGAATTTTGACCAATGGATCCCTTCTCGTTTCCGGCGGGAAGATTCAGCAGGCCGGGCATTTCAAAACCGAAGTCGCCCAAGGCACGTTCGTAATCGACGGCGCCGGGTTGCATGTCACGCCTGGAATTGTTGACTGTCACAGTCACGCCGCGATTCTCGGCAATGGCAATGAAATGGGAGTTCCTTCCTCCGCGATGGTGCGGATAGCCGACGTGGTGAACTCCGAGTCTGAGAATTTATATCGGCAACTTGCAGGCGGAGTGACAACGATCAACCTGTTGCATGGATCGGCGAACCCGATTGGCGGACAGAGTTGCGTGATCAAGCTGCGCGACGGCCAGCCGCCCGCCGGACTGCTGTTCACGAATGCGCCCGCGGGAATCAAGTTTGCGCTTGGGGAAAACGTAAAGCAGGCCAACTGGGGAGACCGGTTCACCACGCGTTTTCCGCAGACCCGCATGGGCGTTCGCACCTTCATCCAAAACCGGTTCGTCGCTGCGCAGCAGTACCAGGCCGACTGGGACAAGTTTCGCGCCGCGAATGGTGGGGGTGTGGCGGAGCCGCGGCGGGATCTTGAACTGGAGGCGATCGCCGACATTCTCCGCGGTGAACGCTGGATTCACTGCCACGCGTATCGGCAGGATGAGATGTTGATGCTCACGCGCCTGATGCAGGGATTCGGAGTTCAGATTGCCACATTCCAGCATGCGCTTGAGGCATATAAGATTGCGGATGAACTCGCTGCGGCAAACATCGGCGTGTCACTATTCTCCGACTGGTGGGGTTTCAAATTCGAACTCTTTGACGCTATTCCTTACAACGGGTCGGTGGCTCGCGAGCGCGGCCTGCTGGTGTCGTTCAACTCGGATTTTTCCGAACTGGCCCGGAGGCTTTATGTCGAGGCCGCCAAGGCTGTGAAATATGGAGGAACGCCGGAGCACGAGGCCTTGAAGTTCATCACGATCAACCCCGCGCGGCAATTACGCATCGATTCGTTCACTGGCTCGCTCGAACCTGGCAAGGATGCGGATTTTGCGATCTGGTCGCGCTCCCCGCTCGATTCCACGACGGTTTGTTTGCAGACATGGATTGAGGGCCGCCGCTATTTCGATCGCGAAGCGGACGCCGATCGGATTGAGCAGTTGCGTCGCGAACGAGACGCGCTCGTCGCAAAGGCGCGCCGCGCATCCGATGCAGGAGGCGCCGGAGGCGAAGCCCCCGCGGGAGGAAAGTCATTCTTTGAGGTATCGCTGGAGCAGCGCCACGAGCATTCCTGGAGGTGTGACGGTGAATAGAACGCGCTGGTTGAAGAGGTTTGCCATCTGCGTTGGCGCGTTGTGCGTGTCGCTTTCCCCTTTCGCCAGCGCGCAATCATTGCTTCTAACCAATGCGGTGATTCACACGGTCACATCGGGAGTGCTGACAAACCACGCGATTTCCATTGAAGGTGATCGCATCCGCGAACTGCCGGAACTGCGGGCCGATTTTGCCGCCCCGGCCGGCGTCACAGTCATCGACCTAAAGGGACAGCACGTTTACCCAGGAATCATCGCGCTCGACACAGGCGTGGGACTTACGGAAATCGAAGCCGTTCGCGCGACGCGGGACTCCAGTGAGGTGGGCGATTACACACCCGATGTGGTTTCGTGGGTTGCGGTGAATCCGGATTCTGAATTGATTCCGGTAGCCCGCGCAAATGGCATCGCGTATTTCCAGCCCATTCCGAAAGGCAACGTCGTGGCGGGCCAATCCGCGTTGATGGCCGCCAGCGGCTGGACGACGGAGGAGATGACTTTCAAGGCGCCCGCCGCCTTGCATCTGACGTGGCCAGGCATGGAGTTAAACACCAGCCCGATGGAGCGAACGCGCGAAACCGGCAAGTGGAAGTCGCTTGAAGACCAGGCGAAGGAGCGGCGTTCGCGGCTCAAATCGATGGAGGATTTTTTTGAAGAGGCGAAGGCCTACGCAAAAGCTGCGGCAGCGAAAGACAATGGCGGGGCGGTGTCCAAGGTGCCCGCGTGGGAGGCGATGATTCCCTACGTGCGCGGCGAGTTGCCGGTTTTTGTGCATGCTGATGAAGTGCGACAGATTCGCAGCGCCATTGGCTGGGCTGCCACCAATCAGATCCGCATTGCGATAGCTGGGGGGCGTGACGCTGTTCGCATCGCGGATTTGCTCGCGACCAACGGCGTCCCGGTGATTTACGAAAGTATATTTATCCAACCGGCGCGTGACACCGATGCTTATGACCTGCAGTTCAGCGCGCCCGAACTGTTGCGGCAAGCTGGCGTGAAGGTTGCCTTTGCGTTCGGATCGGGTGGATTTGCAAACACTTCGCTTCGCAATCTGCCGTATGCGGCGGCGCACGCGATCGCGTTCGGTTTGCCTCAGGGGGAAGCGCTGAAGGCGCTGACGCTGCATCCTGCTGAAATCATTGGCGTCGCGGACAGGCTCGGATCCATTGAGGCAGGCAAATTGGCGACCCTCTTTGTGAGCGATGGCAGCATTTTTGATGTGCGCTCGCGGGTGACGCGAATGTGGATTGGCGGACGCGAGGTGAGTCTCGAATCGCGGCATACGCGGCTTTACGAGCGATACAGGAACCGCCCATCTCCCTGAGCCGGGCTTCACTTGCGGACTGCATTTTGGACCTGTTCCTTGAACTCCCGGTAGTTGATCGGGAACGCGTGAAAGCCGCTTTTGGTTTCCACGTTCCGCCAGCGGGACTCGAGATTTGCGATTCGTTCAGCCGTGGCTGGATGCGTGCTCATCAACGCCATCGCACCGCTGTCCGCCCCCGCAGCTTTGGTCTCTTCCTTGCGCATCTTCCGGAAGAACTCAATCATTCCATCCGGGCGAATGTTGGCGTGCATGAGGTAATCCCATCCCGCATCATCCGCCTCACGCTCGAAATCGCGGGAAAACTTTCGTTCGAGCAGGAACGTGCTGTTGCTCGCCAGCACGGCAATGATGCCACTGGCGTCGCCCACCACGAGTTGAACCAGTTGATAAAGGCCGAGCGTCGATATCACGTTGCGAAACCCATGACGCCGCGTGACATGGGCAATTTCGTGCGCCAGCACGCCAGCGACCTCCTCCGGTGCATCGGAGGCAAGCAGAAGGCCGGTGTGAATCACGACATGCCCGCCAGGAACCGCAAATGCATTGAGCGTGGGATCCTCGATGATATGGAATCGGAAGGAGTAGGGCGCATCCTTCACCCCTTCAAGCAGTGGCGCAGTGATCAGCTTGAGTTGTTGCTGGATTGCGGGATCCGTAATCTCGCGTTTGCCTGAGATCAAACTCGCGAAGGCCTGGTCGCCGAACTTCACCTCCCATTCAACAGGGATCGAGTCCGCAATGCCTGAGACGATGCGGTCCTTCGAGGCGATCAGCACGACGATTGTTGCCACAAACAGCAGGGCGATAGTAAGCGCGACGGTCAGAAGCGTGCGGCGGCGGCGGCGATCGTTTCGGTTTTGCGTTGCAAGATCGGACCGATTCGCAAGAAGCGGGTGCGCGAGGATGGCCCGTTCTCGCGTGTGAATAACGGTCTGCGGACGCGCTGGATGCTTGAAGAAAACGACTTCACCGCTGACGCCGCCGACCTCCACGTTCATTGCGTCAGCTGGCAGGGAAACAGTTCCTTTCCCCGATTCGAAGTTCACCAACGTTTCAGAGAGTGTGATTGTGCCGGACGCACTCCCGCCCTCGAGGCTCGGATCAAACGCACCGCCCGGATAATTATTTCTTTGCAAGGATTCGCCGGGTTCAACCATGGCCGGAAACTAAGATGCACAGGCGGCAGCAGCAAGTCTGCAGCGTTCGCGCCCCCGGAGATGGGCTTGATTAGGAACGGGTGAGATACGGCGCTCTTCGGTTACCGCGATTCGGACAAGTCGTGTCGCAGGTTTCACACCTGTCCTGACCGTTGCAGCAGGCTGCTACGGAGGACGGGCTGTCGCGCGGTTCCAAACTCGCAGGGTTTAGTCGAAGCCGAGCAGGCAAATTGTCCGCCGTGCGCCACAGCGGAAAACATTGCCCGGGCGGGTTGCTCTTCTAAACTCGGCGCGTGAAAACCCCTGTGCCCAGTGCCTCGCCAGCGCCCCTCACGCCACGCTGGTTCCTTTTCTTCACCGCGTTCATGACGGGTGCGGCAATCATGGTCGTGGAAATCCTGGGCGCAAAAATGTTGTCGCCGTTCATCGGCACCTCGCACTTCGTCTGGACAGCGCAGATTGCTGTCACGCTGGTCGCCCTTGCTTGCGGCTATTACGCGGGCGGCCGGCTTGCAGACAAATCGCAGGATCTGCACACCCTTTACTGGGCAATCATTGGCGCAGCCGTTTACCTCGTCCTTACGGTCCTCGTCTGCGAGCCCGTCGCTTACTGGTGTCTCGACTTCAACCTCGCCGTCGGCTCCTTGCTCGCATCCGCATTCTTGTTCTTTGTTCCTCTCGGTTTGCTTGCGATGACTGGCCCGTTCCTTGTGCGCGTGATCACGTCAAACGTCGCCGGCGTCGGCAGCAACGTGGGCCGCCTTACGGCGGTGGGAACGGTTGGCAGCTTCCTTGGAACATTGCTCGTGAGTTATGTCATGCTCCCGTGGATTCCCAATTCGACGTCGATGTACCTCACCGCCTCCCTGCTGCTGATCGTGGCGGGTTTTTACTTTCTGCGTTATCGGAGCGGTTCGAAACGGCCGGTGGTTGCGGTCGCGGCATCCCTGGCTGTGGTGGCTGCGCTCTTCTTCACGGAGGGACGGCGACAGTACGGCACCTTCGTGGAACGGTTTCATGGCAATTCTCATTTCGGTGAGATCGTTGTCATTGAACGTCGCGACGGCCAGTTGCGGTTTTATTCGAACGATAATCTGGTGCAGAACACTTATGATCCCGTGCGGCGGCAGAGCGTTTCCACATTCACCTACATGCTGTCAGGACTGGCCCGCGCCTATACGACCAACATATCCAGCGTGCTGTGCATCGGAATGGGCGTCGGCATCGTGCCCATGGAGTTCGCGCGGGAAGGCTCCCGTGTGGAAGTCGTTGAAATCAATCCAGCGATCGTTCCCGTGGCGGAACGCTTCTTCGACCTGGAGCCATCAAAAATGACGATCATAATTGACGACGGGCGGCACTTTCTGAATCGCGCAACGAACGATTACGACGCCGTCATTCTGGATGCATTTTTGGGAGACTCGTCGCCCGCGCACTTGATGACACGGGAGGCGTTTGAGTCGATTCGGCGGGTGTTGCGTCCGGGTGGCACGCTGGTGATCAACGCATTCTGCGAGCTCGAACCGGGGCGTGATTTCTTTGCGGCTTCGCTGCACCAGACGCTGCAATCCGTGTTCAAGGGCGTGCGGATGCATTTTGGCGGGGGCCAGATATATTTCGTCGCCACGGAAAGGACGGAGCCGCAGGCGTTGCGAACGCCGGATTTTGCCGCGATGCATCCACAGGCCCGCGGTGATGCCATGACCGCCTTCCAGACGCTGGTGAGCACGGATCCCGGGCACGGCCGTGTGCTCACCGACGACTACAATCCGGTTGAGTTCCATGATGCGCGGAACCGGGAGATGGTCCGCCGCCGTCTTGCGTTGAATGCGCGGCAGATGCAAAATTTGTAGCTGCAACTTTGTTTGTTCGGTTTGCATGACGGGCGGCTCTTTACTGGTGATTGAAAACGACGGACATCCAGGCCTTGCTGGCGGATTTTCGGGAAACCGGTTCGGAAACCGCCTTTCGCGAACTGGCCGGCCGCTACATTGACCTCGTGTATTCGGTGGCGCGCCGGCTCGTGGATGGCGATGCGCACCGCGCCGAGGATGTTGCCCAGACCGTCTTTGCCGATCTTGCCCGCAAGGCCTCCAAACTGCCTCCGGACGTTCTGCTCGGCGGATGGCTGCATCGGCACACCTGTTTTGTCGCCTCGAACATCATGCGGACCGAGCGCCGCCGTCAGATTCGGGAAAGGCATGCCGTTGAAATGAATGCGTTGCACAGTGATCCAGGCGGCCCGGAGTTTTCTGCCATGGCGCCGATGATTGACGAAGCGATCAACGAACTCAGCGAGGCGGATCGCACCGCGATTGTTTTGCGTTTTTTTGAACATCGTGATTTCCGCGCCGTCGGCGAGGCAATTGGCGCCAATGAAGATGCCGCGCGCATGCGGGTGAATCGCGCGCTCGAACGCCTGGAGGGCGCATTGCGCCGCAGGGGAGTGACTTCCACTGCCGCGGCACTGGGAATCATCCTGGGCGTCCATGCTGTTCACGCGGCGCCGGCTGGGCTCGCCCTGGCAGTGTCGGGCGCCGCTGCTCTCGGGGGGACCGCTGCTTCTGCTGCCACAACAACACAAATCATTGCTATGACTACCGTCCAAAAAACCATTATTACGACTGCGTTGGCAGTTGCGATTGGCGCAGGCCTGTACCAGGCTAAGCAAGCGTCGGCGCTTCGGAAGGAAGTTGCCGCGCTGGAACAAAAACAGGCACCATTGCAGGCGCAGATCGCGCAACTGGAACAGCAACAGGCCGAGGCGAAACAAGTGCTGGCTTCGCTTTCGGAGGAGAACGACACCTTGAAAAAGAAACCTTCCGAAGTTCTGAAACTGCGCGGCGAAGTGGGCCGTTTGCAGGAGGAGAAATCAACGCTCGGGCGGACCGCCGCGTTGAGCAAGGCAACCGAGACCCCCGAGGCGCGCAAGTTCATGCGCGAACAACAGAAGGCCGGGATGTCCATGCTTTACAAGGAGCTCGGACGCCGCGTCAAGCTGCCCGAGGAGAAGGCCGATCAGCTCAACGATCTTCTGGCGGACAACATCATGGAAAACGTCGACCTGATCACGACGGTTCTGCGCGATGGAGGAACGCCCGCGGAGGTTGAGCAAAAGTTTGCAGCGTTGGAGGCGGGTCTGAAGGACAAAGTGAAATCGATGCTCGAGCCTGAAGCCTATGCCGAGTACGAGGAATATACGCGCAACCTGGTGGGGCTGCTGAGCTCGGAACAGTTCAAAGGCAAGCTCACGGGCGAGAACGAGGATAAGGACGCGAAGAAACAGCAGCTCTACAACCTTCTCCTCGAGGAGACTCGCGCTGCGCTCACGCAGGCTGGTTTGCCGCAGGATTATCAACTGCTCCCCATTCTCAACTTCCGGAACATTGCTTTCGAGAACGAAGCAGACCGAAGCCTCCAGCTCCTTTCGGGAGTTTACGAAAAGGTGGCAGCGCGCAGTACCTCGTTCCTCTCAGCCGAGGAACTGAAGAGCTTTGAGGAATTTCGCAAGCAGGCCATTGAGAACAGCCGCATGGGGCTGGTCATGAACCGCAGCCTGATGATGCCCATCGGCAAGTAAGCCGCGATGGCGGGGAATGGGCGGCGGTCAAACCGCTCAATGCGCATTGCGCATGTCGGCCGGCTGGCGATCAAACTGGACTGCGCTGTCGTTGATGACTGCTCGATCCGACTTTATCAGGCGGATCATTTCAGCGCCCGCCAGCAGCACCGGTCCATAACCATGAGCGGCAAAAACGCTTGTGGGCCGGTAATAATAAAACGCGGGATCGAATCCCATTCCCGTGCCGACGCATACCTCTTCGACCTGCCCCGCCGCATTGACCTTGGTTGAAACGGCATTCCATGACAGCAGCACCATGGGACCGTACGCGAGTGGATCGATCCATCCCCGGTTGATCGCGTGCGCAATGCAATAGGTGTAAATGGCTGATGCAGAGGTCTCCAGATAGGAGTCATTGCGGTCGAGAAGCTGGTGCCAGAGTCCGTTGTGCCCCTGATAGGACGCCAGGCCGCGGACATGCGCGCGGAAGAGGTCCAGCACGAATGCCCGGCCCGGATGATTTTCCGGCAGTGCGTCGAGCAGTTCCGTTTTCGCCAGCAATGCCCATCCATTCGCCCGCGCCCATCGAAACTCTGGATGCACGGACATCCCTGCGATCCAGCCATGCATGTAAACGCCGAGATCACGGTTGAACATGCGCTGAGAAAATTGGCGGATTTGCTTTACAGCGTCATCGAAGTAACGCGCATCCCCCGTCAGGCTGCCCATTTGCGCGAGCGCTGGCACCCCCATGTACAGGTCGTCCAACCAAAGGGAATTCATCATTGGACGCTTGCGCGCGAGAGTTCCGTCCTCCAGGCGGAACTGTTTGGTGAACACGTAGTCGGCCCAATGGTCAACCAACGGCCGCGCCTCAACCAGGCCCGCACGCCCGGCCTTGATCATCGCCGCGCACATCGAGCCCGCGTCATCCAGAGCGCCGGGATGGAGCACCGCACGGAATGGATTGCGCTCCCCCGTCATCCCCGCCTCGTCGAGAGCGCGGAAGTACTGTGTCCTTGCAGCGATAAATTTCAGGCGTTTCGAAACGTAATCGGTGAATCGTGAATCCCCTGTGGTTTCGGCCGCCAGCAACATGCCCGAATAGGTGACTCCCCACTCGTAACTGATGATTGGAAAATGCCCTCGCTCCACCGTCGCCTGCCGGTCTGGTTGCGAAAAATCCGTGATCTCCGCGCCTGTTTCGCGGTTCACCACGCGAATGGGAGTGTTGGCTTCCAGATACCCGTGAATTCGCTGAAGGACTTCAGTGATGGCGGCGGCGTTCGTCGGTCCATAGGGGACAGGATACTTCGGCGGCATGCGATGCAGTGCCGTTGGCACCTGGGCGGGGGAGGGTGCGGCCAGCGCCGCTTGCGCGATGAGAACCGAGAGAGCGGCGATGAGTTTCTGCAGAATCCGGGAAGGCTGGTTCATGTATGATATGGGTTTTGCGATGCAACGCCGCGCATAGGCGCCACTGCCGGTTTGTCTCGCTGTCAGGTGGAACGTGCAGCGTTGATACAAAAGCCGCCGCAGAATGTCCAGTGCGGCCACCAATCACACAGTGCGGCAGGGCCGGAACGAAAACGGGTTTACGCGAATTTCGCAAATTTACGCGAATGGAAGAAAGGAACTTTAACCACGAATCACACGAACCACACGAAAAGGGAGCAGCGGAAATTGAATCGAACGACGGATCGATACGGATCGGAACCACCTTCTTTGCCTTTTCTCTGCTACCTCTGCGTGCTCCTGTTAAACGTCTTCTATTCGCGCTCTTCCTGCCCTGCCTGTGAGGCAACTTCTTTTCGCTCTTCTTGACGCAAATCGGGAAAGACGAAAACGGGTTTCCGCGAATTTCGCAAATTTACGCGAATTGAAGAAAGGAACTTTAACCACGAATCACACGAACCACACGAAAAGGGAGCAGTGGAAAATGAAATCGAACGACGGGTGAACACGGATCGGAACCACCTTCTTTGCTTTTCTCTGCTGCCTCAGCGGGCTCCTGTTAAACGTCTTCTATTCGCGCTCTTCCTGCCCTGCCTGTGAGGCAACTTCTTTTCGCTCTTCTTGACGCAAATCGGGAAAGACGAAACGGGTTTACGCGAATTACGCAAATTTTCGCGAATTGTAGAGAGGAACTTAACCACGAATCACACGAACCACACGAAAAGGGAGCAGCGGAAATTAAATCGAAAGACGGATCGATACGGATCGGAACCACCTCCTTTGCCTTTTCTCTGCTACCTCTGCGTGCTCCTGTTAAACGTCTTCTACTCGCGCTCTTCCTGCCCTGCCTGTGAGGCAACTTCTTTTCGCTCTTCTTGACGCAAATCGGGAAAGACGAAACGGGTTTACGCGAATTGCGCAAATTTTCGCGAATTGAAGGGAGGAACTTAACCACGAATCACACGAACCACACGAAAAGAGAGCAGTGGAAAATGAAATCGAACGACGGGTGAACACGGATCGGAACGACCTTCTTTGCTTTTCTCTGCTACCTCTGCGTGCTCCTGTTAAACGTCTTCTATTCGCGCTCTTCCTGCCCTGCCTGTGAGGCAACTTCTTTTCGCTCTTCTTGACGCAAATCGGGAAAGACGAAACGGGTTTACGGGAATTACCCAAATTTTCGCGAATTGAAGAGAGGAACCCGCGATCGGCGGATGACTTCCTTTGCAGATTTTGCTGCGGTGTGGCTACATTCCGGCAATATGGGTTCAAAGTTTGCCAACCGGGGTGAAGTCCCGCCCTGCGGAGGGTCGCCACAGTCTTTCCCGCAGCACGGACTTGGCCCACAGTGTCCTTTCACGTGCGCCTCAGGCTAATGGCCCGGGGAAATGAACAGAAAGTTTTTTGAAGCATGCAAATCGTTAAACCCAATTCGCCGGTTGAGTCCGCACATGACATTCTTCACGCGCGCTCGCATCCGCTGGATCCCATTTTCGCGCCGCAGTCCGTCGCGCTGATCGGCGCCACTGAAAATGCCGGCAGCGTCGGCCGAACAATCTTTCAGAACCTGGGCCGCGGCGGTTTCCAGGGCGTTGTGTATCCGGTCAATCCCAAGCGCAACTCCGTGTTGAGCGTCCGGGCGTATCCCAGTGTGTCAGCCCTGCCCGAGCGCGTGGACCTTGCAGTCATCTGCACGCCGGCCAAAACGGTTCCCGGAATCATCCAGGAATGCATCCGCGCAGGCATTCCCGGCGCCGTTATCATTTCAGCGGGATTCAAGGAAACCGGCGCGGAGGGAGTTGCCCTTGAGAAGCAAATTCTCGCCGACGCACAGAAAGCTGGAATGCGGATCGTGGGGCCGAACTGCCTCGGCGTAATGGTGCCGCAGCACGGGTTGAACGCAACGTTCGCAACCACCATTGCGAAACCAGGCAATGTCGGGTTCCTCAGCCAGAGCGGCGCCCTCTGCACCGCAGTTCTTGATTGGAGCCTCAAGGAAAACGTTGGATTCAGCGCGTTCGTGTCCATCGGCTCGATGCTCGATGTGGGATGGGGCGACCTCATCTATTACCTGGGCGACGATCCCGCCACCAAGAGCATCGTCATTTACATGGAAACCATTGGCGATGCCCGGGGATTCCTTTCCGCGGCGCGCGAAGTGGCGTTGACCAAGCCCATCATCGTGATCAAGCCGGGCCGCACTGCCGGCGCTGCAAAAGCAGCGGCTTCACACACGGGGTCCCTGACGGGCAGTGACGATGTGCTCGACGCCGCGTTCAAGAGATGCGGAGTGCTGCGCGTGAACAATATCTCGGATTTGTTTTACATGTCGGAAGTTCTCGGCCGCCAGCCGCGCCCCAGGGGCAACCGGCTCACGATGATTACGAATGCCGGCGGCCCCGGCGTGCTGGCAACGGATGCTCTGCTCATGAGCGGCGGCGCCCTTGCTGATGTTTCAAAACAGACCATCGAGGAGCTGAACAAGATCCTGCCATCGGCGTGGTCGCACAATAACCCGATCGATGTGCTGGGTGACGCGAGTGCCGAAACTTACGCGAAGACTCTGGAGATTTCGGGCCGCGATCCCAACAGTGATGGATTGCTTGTGATCCTGACGCCGCAGGCAATGACGGATTGCACGGCCACGGCGGAGAAGCTCAAGGCGTTCGGGCACATCGAAGGCAAGCCTGTGCTGGCGAGCTGGATGGGCGGGAAGGATGTGGCGGAAGGCGAAGCCATTTTGAATCGAGCGGGAATCCCCACGTTTCCTTATCCCGACACGGCAGCCAGAGTATTCAGCCAGATGTGGCGTTACGCCGATAATCTGCGCTCGCTTTACGAAACGCCACTGCCGTCAGCGGATGCCGATGACCTTGACTCAGGGCGTGCCAAGGCGAGGGGATTGCTGGACACGGTGAAGACGACAGGGCGCACGATCCTGACGGAGTCCGAATCCAAGGAATTGCTGGCCTGCTATGGCATTCCAACCGTGGTCACGCGCGTTGCAAAAACGGAGGGCGAAGCAGCGAAGATCGCAGGCGAGATCGGGTTTCCGGCCGTGTTGAAACTGTACTCAGAAACCATCACGCACAAAACCGATGTTGGCGGGGTGCAGTTGAACCTGAAGGACGAGGACGCCGTGCGCCGTGCGTTCAAGGCCATCAAAACCGCTTGCACTGAAAAAGCCGGCGCCGAGCATTTCCAGGGCGTCACGGTTCAGAAAATGATCAAGCTCAGCGAGGGCTATGAGATCATCCTCGGCAGCAGCATCGATCCCCAGTTCGGCCCCGTTCTCCTTTTTGGGATGGGCGGTCAGCTGGTGGAGATCTTCAAGGACAAGGCGCTTGGATTGCCCCCGCTGAATACCACCCTGGCGCGGCGGATGATGGAGACGACAAAGATCTATCAGGCGCTGAAGGGAGTTCGGGGACGCAAGGCGGTCGACCTCCCAGCGCTGGAACGCTTGATGGTCGGGTTCAGCCAGCTGGTTGCGGAACAGCCGTGGATCAAGGAAATCGACATCAACCCAATGTTTGCGTCGGCCGACGACCTGGTCGCATTGGACGCCCGCGTTATCCTGCACGATGCAAAGACCAAGGAAGACGCGCTGCCGAAACTGGCGATTCGCTCGTATCCGACGCAGTATTCGACGCCGTGGAAACTGAGGAATGGGACATCTGTGCTGATTCGCCCCAT
Organism: Verrucomicrobiia bacterium; assembly: GCA_035629175.1. NCBI lineage: Bacteria > Pseudomonadati > Verrucomicrobiota > Verrucomicrobiia > Verrucomicrobiia bacterium. Next base: position 114,099 of record DASPIL010000001.1, read on the forward strand.
CCGGCCGGAAGACGAGCCGCTCCTGGTGAAGTTCCACCAGACGCTCTCGGAGGAAAGCGTTTACCACCGTTATTTCAGCCAGATCAAACTCGACCAACGGATTGCGCATGAGCGTTTGGTCAGGATCTGTTTCAACGATTACGATCGCGAAATTGCGCTCGTCGCCGAGTTCAAGGATCCGAAAACGCGGGAGCGGCAAATCATCGGGGTCGGACGCTTAAGCAAGGCGCGCGGACGCAATGAGGCGGAATTCGCGCTGATCGTCGGGGACCCCTGGCAAAAGCATGGTCTCGGAACCGAGTTGCTCAAGCGGCTCGTGCAGATTGGCCGCGACGAGAAGCTGAAGCGGATCACGGCCATGATCATGGCGGATAATTTCGGCATGCAGCATGTAAGCAAGAAGGTGGGCTTCAAAGTAACTCACGACGAGGGAGGTCGTGATTTTCAGGCCGAGTACCTGTTCAAGAAGAGCTGATCGAATTGCGGCCGCGGCGTTCCAGGCGCCGCGTCCGCGTTTTTCACGCCCTCGTGCGCGAAGCCATGTGAAGCGCCCGCGATCCCGCCTAAGGTCAGGATGCGGCATTTCTGGAAACTTCAAGACTCCTCCTCTTCGTTTTTCTTTCACCTGCTGGGTTGATGTAACACCTGCCTTCGATTAATGCGGTTTTACGGGGGTTTTGGGCATGAGACCCTATGGCTGTCTGGGATGGCGGGCGTATCGTAATATCGGTTGGTCAAGTAATGATTAACCCTGACCGGCCAAACGACAGGAAAGATATGAGTCTAGGAACAATACTGGTGATTCTGTTGATTCTCGCGCTAATAGGCGTGTTGCCCACGTGGGGTTACAGTTCGGGATGGGGCTACGCTCCGGGCGGGATCGTCGGACTGCTGCTGGTAGTGATCATCATTCTGGCGCTTCTTGGAAGGCTATGAAGGAATCCGTGTCGGAAATAAAACCAACAACAACGAACAGAAAGGTAAAATGAAAACCATAAAGAAAATGATCCTGTGCCTCGCGTTGCTCGCTGCCACGACGGCTACTTTCACTGGATGCCGCACCGCCGAAGGTTTTGGCGAAGATATGGAAGATGCGGGTGAAAGCATCCAGGACAAAATCGATTAAGTTTGAACGCACAAGCAACGTGTTTGCTTGAGTGTTGACCGGGCGCGAGGTCAGTCCTCGCGCCTTTTGCTTACCAAAACAAACGCCGGCCAGTCCGGCAGGAGGTTTTTATGAAGTTACCCGTAAGATTCAATCGCGAAGAAGGAAAGATCGGATGGCTGTTTCTCTGGCTGATCGGAATTCCTGTCCCAATCCTGCTGATTTTGTTTGTTCTGCGAGGCTGCACTTGATCCTTGGGGATTGAAACCCACTGGAATCGCGAGGATGGGCGAACGACTGTGTCACATGAAATCCCGGAAACTTGTTTGGGCCCTTCCAGCCGTCATTGCCGCTGGATGCGCGCATCCGGAGCACGAAAGGACCGCGCTCCTCACCGACCCAATTGCGCCGGTTTATGTATCACAGGCCGCGCCGACCCCGTCGCATTCACCCGCTGCAACCATCCCGTCAGAGCCGGGTGCAGCGGCTCCGACCGCCGTCATTCATTCATCTGATGTGTTTAGCACCCACGAAGCCGACAACACGCTTGTCAGCCAGGTGCGCAATGCTCTTATGGCGGATGCATCATTGACGGAAGGTGCACCCGCGATCTCGATCGCTGCGGCAAAGGGTATTGTTGTGCTGACGGGCACGGCCCGCACCGACGCGCAGAAACAGCAAGCCGAGGCCTTGGCACGGCAGGTTGCCGGCGTGGTTGAAGTGCGCAATGAGTTGCAGGTGGCTGCGATAGCGACCGCCTCGCCTTCCTCAAACACCAGCGCCACCCAGCGTGCCGATGGTGATCAGGTCAGTGACGTTCAGCAGCGCGGCGGCGTTTCAGGTTCGGCGCTCAAGTCTGGAAACGAACCTGCGCTGTCCGCGACATCGCGGGACGGTGCGAACAGCTCACTGCATCAGGGCTCGGAAGGTTCTGCAGCCGGCGGAGCTGCGGGAGCGGTGAATGTTCAGGTGCTGGGCAGCAGTGTTGCGGACGCCGCTCTTGCGCAACAGATCAGCCAGGAATTGAAAAAGGACGCGTCGCTTGGCGCAGCCCTTTCTCATGTGAACGTCACGGTGAATGACGGCCGCGTCGTTCTGAAGGGCGATGTGCGGAACGAGGTGCAGCGGCGTGAAATTGAGAACACCGTCCAGCGCGTAACAGGTGCTGCAACCATCGACAACCAGCTGCGCATTGCGGCTGATGCCGATTCACTCCCCTACAATCCTTGAATGATGCGAGCCACTAAGAAAACGTCCCGGGCTCAGCGGCCGCCGGAGCGTCGGGGTAACGAAACTATTCCGGAACTCCACGGGCGCGGAGGTGAGGCGCTTCCGATTTACGATTCGTCGCTTCCCAGCGTCGATTCACGCTGGGACCCTGCGGGGAGCCTGCCGGCGTCGTCAGTCAAGGGGTATGGATGAGGACGAGATCGGCGGCCGTCATTGTGGTGGGCGGCGGACTAGCAGGTATCTCGGCAGCAATCTATCTGGCGCGTGCAAAGCGCGAGACCCTGGTCATCGACTCCGGGAGATCCATGGCGCGATGGGAGCCCGATGTTCAAAACTATCTTGGATTCCCGTCGGGCGTTCCTGGCGACAGGCTGGTGAGTAAAGGCCGAACGCAGGCCCGCCGTTTCGGCGCCAAGTTCCAGCGCGATGAAATTCTGAGCGCCGGGCGCAAGGATGGGCATTTCGTATTGAAGGGAAAAAGGGCTGTTTACCGATGCGAACGCCTTCTGCTCGCAACGGGCATTTTTCACATTCCGCCGGACATCCAGGGAATCAAACCGTGCCTGGGCCACAGCCTGTTCTTTTGCAAGGATTGCGACGGCTTTCGCGTGCAGAGGAAGGCTGTTGGGATTTACGGATGGAGCAATGAAACGGTCGAGTATGCACTGGGCATGCTTTTTTATTCCTCCTGTGTGGCCGTTGTTACGGATGGACGGGAACCGCGCTGGGATGAGCAGCATGCGGAATGGCTGCGGCATTATGAAATACCTGTGTATCCAAAGCGGATTGTTGGAGTGACCCGCAGCGGAACACGGCTCCAGGCACTGAATTATCCGGATGACGCCAAGCTGCTGGTGGACGTGCTGTTCACCACCCGCGGGGACATATACTTCAACAAGCTGGCGAAGCAGCTCGGCGCGGAAACGAACGAGGATGGCGAGGTGGTGGTGAACCTCGACATGCATACGACGGTGCAAGGCTTGTATGCTGCGGGATGCGTAACCCCAGCCAACTGCCAAATGATCATTGCCGCGGGACAGGGCGCGACCGCGGCCCAGGCAATTAATCGAGACTTGTTCGTGGACAGCCTCAAAACCCATAAGCTAAGGCGTGTACGGCAGCGACAGGTTGCGTCGGATCGCATTCGTCCCGTGATTCGGGTCAAGCCGCCCGCAAGTTAGAGCAATGAAGGACATGGCGTTCCTTCGAGCGCTCTGCGGAACCCGGTTATTCTGACTGCGAAGATCCTGTTCGAGTTCTCTTGACCACGCTGCAGGTCCTGCTTACAAACGCGCCACAACTGACCCAGCAAATCATTTCCGTCAGCAACAACTCGCCATGATGCGCCAGATGATGAGGACCTTAGCATCGCTTTTCGTTGCCGCGTCATGCATTGGTTCGGCCCTCAGCAGCAGCGCGGAACTCGCCGTCTACGATTTGCGTTGTGAAAATGCGGGGCGTCCGCGGGGAGTCGATGTGCCACAGCCGCGCTTCTCCTGGAAATTGAAAAGCAGCGAGCGCGCGCAGCGGCAGGTTGCCTGGCAGATGCTCGCCGCCAGTGCGCCTGAGCTTCTTGCGCGGGAGCAGGGTGATCTTTGGGACAGCGGACGGGTGCAATCGGATCAACAGCTGCATGTCGCGTACGAAGGAAAACCGCTGCAGTCACTCCAGGCGGTCTTCTGGAAAATGCGCGTGTGGGACGCTGAGAATCGGGTTTCCCAATGGAGTGCGCCGGCGACGTTCACGACCGGGTTTATGAACGAACGCGAGTGGACGGCACATTGGATTGAAGCTCCGTTCACGAATCAAACGCTGCTGCTGCGCCGCGAGTTTCAACTGAAGGCAGGCATTGAGCGTGCCGTGGCGGTCGTGTGCGGACTCGGCCAATATGAATTGACTGTGAACGGCAACAGAAGCGGCGAGAATCTGCTTTCACCGGGCTGGACAAAGTACGATCGCACCTGCCTGTACGAAATGCATGACGTCACCTCGTTGCTGCGCGCCGGAACGAATGTTGTCGGTATCGAGCTGGCAGGCGGAATGTATCGGGTGACAGGCGGCCGTTATGTGAAGTTCACAGGATCGTTCGGGCCGCTGAAGGCCATCGCTGAACTTCACCTTCAGTATTCCGATGGAACAGAGGAACGCATCGTCACGGATAATCAATGGCGTGTGCGATCTGGACCGATCACGTTTTCGTGCGTGTATGGCGGCGAAGACCACGACGCGCGGATGGAACCCAGGGGATGGGATTCCGCCGGCTTTGATGACACCGAGTGGACGGCTGCCCTGATTGCAGAGGGACCGGGAGGCGTGCTGCGCGGGCATTCCGCATCGGCACCGCCCATCCGGCAGATCGAGACACTGGTTCCGATTTCAAACCGGGTAATTTCAAACGGGCTCGTTGTTTATGACCTCGGGCAGAACGCGTCACTCATGCCGCGCATTCGGGTTCGCGGTGGGGCGGGAAGTGTCGTGCGGATTATCCCGGCTGAGTTGATAAAACCCGACGGAACCGTTGACCGTGGATCGGTTGCTCTGGGGCGTCCTGCGTGGTGGCAATACACGCTGCGCGGTGTGGCGAGCGAAGAGTGGTTTCCGAAATTCTTTTATCATGGCGCTCGCTACCTGCAGGTGGAAATGAAAGCGGCGGAACGTGGCGGCGCGCTGCCTCAGCTGGAATCCATTGTCGCGCATGTGGTGCATTCGACAGCCGAAACCACGGGCGAGTTCGAATGCTCCAATCTGCTGTTCAACCGGGTCCGCTCCCTCGTGCGCTGGGCGCAGCGCAGCAACATGGCGAGCGTGCTGACAGATTGCCCCCACCGCGAGCGGCTGGGCTGGCTCGAGCAGTATCATCTGAACGGCCCGTCCCTGCGTTACGAATTTGATCTGAACCAAATGTTCACGAAGGGGATGAACGACATGCAGGATTGCCAGTTGCCGAATGGCTGCGTTCCCAGCACAGCGCCTGAGTATACGATTTTCGGCAGAGGCCCTGACGACGTTTCGAACGCGTTCCGGAATTCTCCCGAGTGGGGCAGCGCTGTTGTGCTCGTCCCCTGGCAGCAATACCAGTTCGCAGGCGACGTCGACTTGATGCGACGCCACTACGACGCCATGCGGCGGTACGTTGCTTATCTCGCGAGCACGGCGACCAATGGCATCGTGTCATTTGGGCTCGGCGATTGGTATGACATCGGCCCGAAGGCGCCGGGTTTCGCGCAGTTGACACCGATACCGCTGACGGCGACCGCATTTTATTTTGAGGTCAACCGCGTCATGTCTGAAGTGTCCCGCGTCTTGGGACGGCTGGACGATTCCACGTTTTTTGACATCCAAGCCCAAAGTATTCGCAAGGCGTTCAATCGTGAATTCTTTGATCCAACGAAGCGGCAGTACGCCACGGGTTCGCAATGCGCCAACGCTGTGCCGCTTGTCATGAACCTGGTCGAACCCGAACACCGTGCTGCTGTGGTTGAGGCGCTGGTTCAGGACGTGCGCTCGAGAACCAATTCGGTGACTGCGGGCGACGTCGGCTATCGGTATGTGCTCCGCGCGCTTGCCGACGCTGGCCGGTCGGATGTCATCTTCGCCCTGAACAACCAATCGGATCGGCCCGGCTACGGCTACCAATTGAAGATGGGCGCAACCAGCTTGACCGAGGCGTGGAACGCGCGGCGCGGATCTTCACAAAATCACTTCATGCTGGGACAGATCATGGAATGGTTTTATCACGATCTTGCTGGCATCGGATTGGATCCCGCGCGGCCAGGATTCAAGAATGTCCTGATCCGGCCGCAACCCGTTGCCGGCCTCACGTGGGCCCGGGCGAAATACGACGGTGTTCGCGGCGAGGTGAGCAGCAGTTGGCGGCGGGAGGGGAACCGATTTCAACTGGAGATTACCGTTCCGCCAAATTCTACCGCGACGGTCTGGGTTCCCGGCAATCAGGCGCGGGCCACTGGCGCCGGCACCCAATGGGTGCGAACCGAGCGTGGGAACAGGGATGGATCGCAGTTCAGCGTCCCGAGCGGGGCCTACACGTTTGAATCACGGTTGTGATCGAGGAAGCGTCTGGACCTGGGTTCTGACGGACGTTTCGATGTCCTTGATCTGCCGTTCGAAATAGTCCTTCGCAATGGTGTTGGGGCTGATCGAAAGTTTTCCCCCGCTTCGCAGCCAGATCATGAAGAGGATTGCGTAGGCATCGCCTTCTGACTTCACGTCCTTGAACACCTGGTTCTCCATGCCCACGGCGATTTCGCTGTTGCGGGTCTGGTCGGCAAGGTCGATGAATCGGGCCTTGCCCAGTGAGAGGTTCAGGACGTCGATTCCATCAAACTCCAGATCCCCGAGCAACTGTTCCGCAGCCCCGGCTTTCCGCCGCCCCGTTCGCTTGTCGGTATCGCTTACGAACAGAAGGAGGTTTGTTTTTCCCGCTTCATTGCGAACGATATTGATTTCGCCAAGGTTAAAACGAACCAGCTTCAATCGCAGGCGCCTCTGCGCAACAGCCACGGGATCCACCTCGACGTGCAGTTCGGGAATGCGCAGGAACAGGGTGCCGCCAAACTCGGCGGTGTTGTAGAGCTTGAGATCCTCGATCGTGACGGTGGAAGAAACAATTCCCGTGGAAAGTTTCCCGATCCGCGCCTCCATTCCGGTTTCATTGCGGATCCGATTTTCGAGAACCATCGTCCAGATAGAATCCTTGAAGGCGAAGAAGAGAACGACCAGGACCACAAAAATGATCGCCAGGCGAAAACACCATTTGAACAGCCAGCGGATCATTGTGAACGGGAAATGGCCAGGGCGGGCTCCGGCTGTTGCGGGGCCACACGAGCGTTGATGCAGCGGGCCGGAGTCACAGCAGCACGTCCTCCGGTCTCACCTCCAGGCATTCGTCCTGATCCTCCCAGACTATTGCTGGATAAAAATCGAGAAGGCGTGATGAAATTTGGCCGCCCGCGCGCACGAGCAACGCCTCCGCCTGTTTCGCAGCGTTCTCGAATGCATGGTCATAACTGCCGGCACTCTTGCGCTGTCGATCGTCCCAGTGAGCCACAGCATGGATTGGGGCGTATTGGGTGGCCCAGGTTTCGATCGATTCGCGGACGGTCTCGGGGATTTCATCGACCGGGACGAGCGTGTCATTGCAGTGCTGGCAAATCAGGCCGGTGTCGCGGACGTCACGAGTCAGCAGCGGAAGGAACGGGGCGCGGCAGCACGGGGATTCCGAATAGGCGGAGGGCGGTGTGGCGAGGCGCTTGAACCAAATCTGCCGATCATGAGCCAGTTGGGCGGCGAGCCGATACGCCCCGAGCAGCGGGTGAGAAAGGCGCCAAACCTTGCCTTCGAGCTGGCCGAGTGTCTGTGCCAGCCAGCGTGCCAGGGTGAGGTCATCAAAATCCCGAAAGACCGTGCCGTATTCCTTCCAAAGCAGGTCGAGCGGAGATTCCGGGTTGTTTGCCATCGCGCGCATCATGACGTTGAATGCCCAGTTTGTCGAGGCACCCCGCGAAGGAGAGTGCTCTTCAGGACGCTTCAGCGCGACAGGCGCGAACGCGCCGGCAAATTCCAACGCATCCCGCTGGCGACCACCAAAGCGGCACGAATGCGGCGCGCCTGCTTTAGAATTCCCGAAACATTGACTTGTCAAACCGGGGCGGCGGAATGCGACTCTTTGCTTGTGCTGAAAAGACAGACGTGGATGCGGTTACTGCTCGCCTGTTCTGTGGGGCTGAGCGCGTGTCTTGCCGCGCTCGCGCTCCATCATGAACGCCCCGTTCGGACCGAAAGATCGACCATCGCCAATGCGCAGGTTCAAGGAACAATCAGTCCTGCGGCGCAACGCGTCGTCGCGGTTGTGCTCACGAACCGCTTTCATTGGAGCCAAGTCGAATCGACAAACTATCTCGAATTCGTGAGCAACCTTCGCTCGATTCGATGTCCGGAACGAACTGTCGCGGACATCCTGCGAGGCGAGGTGAATGAGGAATATCGAATCCGCGAGGAGGCGCTCACACTGGAGATTCCGTTTTGGGCCGCGGGGCGGCAACGCAGGGAAGCAGAGCGCCGGAACCGCCAACAGCGGCGGATCCTTGCTGAAGAGCGAGCCCGGATTTTTCAGGAAACCGGCATTGAGGATCGCTCCGCTGATTTTCAAGAGGATCGGATCGTCGGGTACGCGCTCGTGCGCTTCCTGTTGGGGCCCGCCACGGATGAAAAAGTGCAGCAATTGATCGCTTGCATGGATCGATTTTCCCGCTGGAGCGATGAGTTCCACGAGCGCACGGGCGGAGTGTGGACGACGGAAGACAAACACGAATCAGGCGTGCTGAACGATCGATTCGTGCGCGAACTCGGGAATCTTCTCAGCCCGTTGGAACTGCAGGAATTCAAGGCTCGGGCCGCGACCCTGGATTGGTGGGGCAATTCAATTGTGGCAGAAGCCGTTTCCCTGAACCCGTTGGAATTTCGTCAGATGGCATTGTTGAAGGCCGAGGGGACAGCGTTCTCCGGGTGGTTCGGCTTGGAGGCCGAGGCTGATCCCGTTGAAGACGCGGCTCGGGAGAGTGCCTTCACCAACGGCGTCGCCAGCTTGCTCGGGCCGGAGCGCTTCACAGCTTTTGTCCGCGCGTCGGACGAGCGTTTCTCGCCTATTCACGAATTTGCGAAGGAACACGCGCTGCCCCAGGAAACCGCAGTGCAACTCTATGAGGTTCGCAAGCTTGCTGCAGAAGAACGGGAGCGCATTAAAGCTGCCGGCGCAGTGGATAACGAAGCGAGCAGGGAACGCATGGCCCAGATCGAATCGGAAGTGCGTGAGGCGGCTGCGACTCTGTTGAGCAGCGAAGCGTTTGAACAGTTCCTCGAAAGCGGTGCGTCGTGGGTGACGAACGCGAGTGACTTATGAGCCTGAAGCATTGGTTGCTCCTCTCCGGGCTCGTGAATGCCGTCCTGCTCACGGTCGTGTGGCATCAAAGACGCATGCCGTCTGTCGGTCCAGAGCCTGCCGAGACTCGCCATGCGAGTGCGATGGCCGATAGCGAGGCGGCGCGTCCGGGTATTTCGATGTTCGTGACGAACCAGGTGACTGCCTCCTTTGCGTGGGCGGAATTGGAGTCGACCGATTACCGGGCTTACGTTGCGAACCTTCGCAGCATCGGCTGTCCCGAACGAACGATCGCCCACATTCTTCGCGCCGATCTCCACGACGTTTTCGAGCAACGGATCAACGCCCTGGTTGATTCTGTATCGGGAAAATTTTGGGAGTTGGTGACCAAGCCTGGGGAAATGGAGGCGATGCTCGGTGCAAAGTATAATGAGCTGCAGGCGTTGGATGATGAGCGAAAAAGAATGCTGGCCGAACTTCTGGGGCGGCCTGATGAGGAGAAGCGGCTGGATCGGCACATCGCGGCCATGCAGCGCGCCCGCGAACTTGATTTCCTGCCCGATGAAAAGGTCCAGGCAGTTGTTGAGATCGAGGCGCAGTTTCAGAAGGAGTTTCTCGCGAACGTTGAGGATCATGACCTGCCCGAAGCGGAAATGCGAACGCGGCAGGAGGCTGCCGAGGAGCGCCGGAAAAATAGAATCCGGGAACTCCTGACGGCGGAGGAATACACAGAATACGAACTTCGTTCGAGTGACGCGGCCGGAACGGCCCGGTACCAACTCCAGAACCTCGAGATCAGCGAAGCCGAGGCGCGTCAGTTGGCGACGTTACAGAAGGAGCCTGAAGCGGACCGCCGGGCCGCCGAACTGTTGGGCGAGGAACGATATGCGATGTATCAAAGAACAAGCGATCGCTTCTATCGTGAGGCGCTGGAAGTGATGGACCGTCATGAACTTCCGGAAGAAAAAGCGATCGAGATTCACGACATGCAACGGGCGGCACAACGCGTCGCGGGCGAAATCCGTTCCAACGCCGATCTTACGCCCGCTGAGCGGGAGTCGCTGCTCGCAAAGGTGCGCGAGGAAACGGCGAAAAGCATTTCGGCGGCTTTGGGACCCGGCGTCTTCGACACGTATGAGTCGCATGCTGGTGATTGGTTGAATGAATTGTTGAACAATGGCGAGGAGTGATGGCGCCCCTTTCAACTGCGGAGCGCGTGCCTTCAGGCCGCTTCAACGCGAAAGAGCGCGCGGGTCAGGCAAGTTCCAACGCGCCACGCTGGTGACCGCTGAAGCGGAGTAAACAGCGCCTCGAATGAAGCCCGCGTCTACCTCCCTGCAATGCGGGCCGCGGCTGATGGAATCGCGATCGCCGGCCGCTTCGGCAACGGCGCGGATTCATCTAGGTAGAAACTTGGATGCGGCGGCTGGTTGTACGCGACGTTCTGCCACGCAATTGCACAACGATACTGCGCGTCATGCATCAACGTGAACAGCCGATGCTCGGTGGGAATTGTGGTGGTGTAAATCCTGAGTTCCCGGCTGTCTGGCGTGCGCCAGATAATTTCCTCGCGCCAGTCTCCGAGGATATCCCCGCTCAGCACAGGTGTCGCCTTGGTGCCGTTGATGGACGTGGCTCCATGCGCCGCCAGCAGTATCCTCTCATTACCCTCCTTCCAGTTCCATTTCGAGACCTGGTTGCGATCCAGCAACTCGCGCAACAGGTCGCCATCCCACCACACTGCGAAATTGCACGAGCGCGGCGTGCGTTCCGCGATGCGTTTTCCGGCTGCGCTGTAAAGACCGGTGATCCCGGCGCCGAATGCCCAACTCTCATTTCCCGGATGGCGGGGATCGATGTTGAATGAAGCTCCGCGGCCTGGGCCTTCGCCCGCATCACTGCCTTCCGTTTCATTTTGCACCGATGGCACCAGGAGCAGTGGTTTGCCAGTCCTGGCGTCCCGCAGGTTCATGCCCTCTTTCGCGAAGCGTTCTTGAATGCTGAGAATCTCCAGGCCGCGGTTGCGTGGATTCAAATCCGAAACGTGCAGCGCATCGCCGTGTCCCCAACCTGTCGAGTAAAGCCCCTTGCCATTGTCATCAACGACCATCGCGCCATAAATAATCTCATCCCGGCCATCCCCGTCCACATCGGCGACGCTGACATTGTGGTTGCCCTGGCCGCGGTATTTCCGGTTTTCCGGCGTGGCATCGCTGTCGAACACCCAACGTTGAGAGAGTTTGCCATCGCGCCAATCCCATGCGGCCAGCACGGATCGCGTGTAGTAACCGCGGCACATGATCAGGCTCGGACGCTGGCCGTCGAGGTAAGCCACGCAGGCGAGGTAGCGTTCGGACCGATTGCCATTGTCATCACCCCAAATTTCCCTCAGTTCGCCGGGACCAGGATCCTGCTTTGCAGGATGACGGCTGGGAACGTAATTCACTGTTGCGAGGGCGGCTCCCGTTTGTCCGTCAAACACGGTGAGAAACTCAGGCCCGCGGGCGATTCGACCCTGCGCGTTCACATGATTCGCCTCTGCGTCGCCGATGGTTTTCCCAGCGCCATCGATTGTTCCATCAGCGGTCTTGCATGCGATCTCAGCGCGTCCGTCGCCATCGAGGTCGTAAACCATGAACTGTGTGTAATGCGCTCCCGCGCGGATGTTTTTACCGAGATGAATCTGCCACATGAGCGTTCCATCCCATTTATACGCCTGCAGGATTGGGGGATCGGTCGGGCCGTTCTGCCCGTTATCGCGCGCCCGGCCATTCTGAATCAGAACGATCTCATATTCTCCGTCGCCATCGAGATCGCCGACGGACCCATCGGCAGCGCTGTAGCCTTCAATAGGTTTCAATGGAATCGACAGGTAGGGGAGGGGAAGGGCGCCGGGTTGGAACACAAAGGGGGTTCCAGCGTCACCCTCCTGGCTGTTCACCACGGGGCGGACGAAATAAGTCGTGCGGGCGGTGAGATTGGCCTCGGCATCGACGAACCAGGTGGGACCAGTCAGCGGCGTGGCGTTGAGCTTGATGGGCTCATCTCGTGGAGGCTCATTTGTAGAGCCTCGGGGTCTGCCGCCAAAACCCCGTCCGAAGCCGCGTCCGGGCAAAGGGTCGGTCTTGCGATAGACATTGAATGCGGTTTTTTCAGGGTCCGTCGCGAGCAGGCGCCAGCTGATAAAAACCTTCCCGTCCGGCTGATGCACGCCGACAACGCCGCGGCCAAGGTTTTCAAGCTGGCGTTGCGCGGGAACTGAAGCGGCGAACAGGAGAACAATGAGCAGGCAGGCTGGTCTGAGGAAACGAGCAATGGTGGCGGCAAACCAGCGGGACGGGATCATCATGGGCCTTTCGACGCTGCAGGACGCCGCGCGGTTGCGCCAATCCTGACACCAGAAGTGGGGATGGCGGAACTGAGCGGCGCGGAAATAACCGGGGACCGCATTTCAAAACCAGCCGACCAGTCTCCCTCTCTTCCATTCGGAATGGAGGAGAGGGCTGGGGAGAGGAGGAGCTTTTGACCTCACGAACGAGGGCGCGCGCAGGTGATATCATAGCACCCTCTCCCGCTCCTGGGTCGCAGGCGAGGGACGAAACGCGCACGCGGATCGATGTAGTCCCGGTTTTTTTCGATTCGGCTTTGCAAAGTCGCGCAAGTAGTCTTCGGCCGAAATGACCACGACCAACACAGGATCGATCGAGCGTTCGCTGCGCGGCTTCTGGAGTCTTTTCGCAACGCAATTTCAGGGCGCGTTCAGTGACAATCTTTTCAAGTTCCTGGTCGTTTTCCTCATCACCAGCACGCGCCCGCCCGCGGAAAGGGACAAGCTGATCTCGCTCGCCCTGGGTCTTTTTTCCCTGCCGTTCGTGCTGTTCTCGATGACAGGCGGCTTCCTGGCGGATCGATTCAGCAAGCGCTCCGTGATCATCGGGACGAAAGTCGCCGAGGTCGCTATCATGCTGCTGGCACTGCTCGGACTGTGGCTTGGAAGCATCCCATTCCTGTTTGCCGTGCTGTTCCTCATGAGCGCGCAAAGCGCTGCGTTTGGGCCATCGAAGTATGGGTCGCTGCCGGAGTTGCTGCCTGAAAAACGGTTGTCGTGGGGCAACGGAATCCTCGGGCTCGGCACCTTTGTCGCCATCATCACAGGAAGCGTCGCCGCAGGCCTCCTGCACAAACACCTGGGAGCGGCTCGTTATCTTTCCGGTTTCGTTCTGGTCGGACTGGCGGTGGTTGGATGGTGGACAAGCCTGGGCGTGACACGCTGTCCACCCGCCAACCCAGCCAAACAGTTCCAGTTCAATCCAGTGCGGGACTTCTGGCAAAACTGGAAAAGCATTGGCAGCGATCGCGTCCTGAAACTCGCCGTGGCCGGCAGCACGTACTTCTGGTTTATCGCCGCTCTGTTTGGTGAGCCCACCGTGCTGATCTACAGCCAGGACATTCTGAAGCTCGCTGAGGATCAGGTGATGTACTTGCGCGGTGGAATGGCAATCGGCATCGGGCTCGGCAGTCTCGTTGCGGGATTTGTTTCGGGTCGAAAAATCGAATACGGACTCATCCCGCTGGGCGCCGCCGGCCTTGCCTCGTGTGCCGCAGCGTTGGGTCTCGTGGAGTTGACTGCCATTCAGGCCGGAATCATCCTGGCCCTCCTCGGCTTCTCAGGCGGGTTCTATATCGTCCCGATCAACGCCCTGATCCAGCATCGCCCCGCCGCTGAAAACAAGGGGTCTGTCGTGGCCGCCAACCTGTGGCTGTCGGCTGTCGGCGTTGCGCTTGCCTCAGGCGCGTTCTGGCTGCTTCGATCTGTTCTCCAACTGGAACCCACCACCATCTTCGTGGTCGGCGCTGTCGTGACGGCTGTCGGGACCGCTTACGCGGTGAAGCTCGTTCCGGACTCCTTGCTGCGTTTCGTGCTGTGGCTGCTCGTGCACACCATTTATCGCGTGCGGGTGCTGGGCCGGGATCACATTCCGACGAAGGGTGGCGCGTTGTTCGTCTGCAATCACGTGTCGTTTGTCGACGCGCTGCTGATGCTTGCATCCACGGATCGCAGGGTGCGGTTCATCATGTTCAAGGCTCACTATGAACTCCCGTGCATCCGGCCCTTCGCACGCATCCTCGGCGTCATTCCAATCTCTTCCGAGCAACGTCCGCGCGAGTTGATCCAGTCGCTGCAAACCGCCAGTGAAGCCATTCGCGGGGGGGATGTTGTCTGTATCTTTGCTGAAGGGCAGATCACCCGGACAGGACACTTGCTTCCGTTCCGCCGCGGATTCGAAAAAATCATGAAGGATGTGGAGGCGCCAATCATTCCCGTGGGCATCGATGGTGTCTGGGGCAGCATCTTCAGTTTCGACAAGGGAAGATTCCTCTGGAAGCTGCCGCGGCGCCTGCCGTATCCCGTGACGATCAACTTCGGCGCGGCGCTTTCCCGCGAGTCCAACCCGATGCAGGTGCGCAGTGCCGTCCAGGAATTGCTGGCCGAGGCGTGGTCGCTGCGAAAGGCAAGAATGCGGCCGCTGCCAATCGCGTTCGTGCACACGGCACGCCGCTATCCACTTCGATTCGCTTTTGGCGATGCCCAGGGAACGCGGCTGAAGTTTTTCCCAGCATTGGTGCGGTCAATTGTCCTCGCCCGGCGATTGAGACACGTCTGGCGAGATCAGGAAATGGTGGGCCTGTTGATGCCTCCTTCCATTGCGGGGGCTTTGTTGAATTACGCCGCGTTGCTGTTGGGGAAAGTTCCGGTGAACCTCAACTACACGGTCTCGGACGCAACACTCGCATCGTGTGCCAATCAATGCGGCCTCCGCACGATCGTCAGTTCGAGATCATTCCTGAGCAAGGTGAAGCTGCAGGTGCCCGTGCAACTCATTTTCCTGGAGGAACTGATGGGCGTTGCGCGCAGTGAACCTGCGTCGTCGGGCAATCCCTCGGTTCAGCCCATTCTCGGCGGTATCGAAGCAAATGGCGGCAGCCCACCGGTAACAATTTCCGAGAAGATCGCGGCGTTTGCCATTGCATTGTGCGTGCCCGACCGCTGGCTTCAGAAAATGCTGGGTGCGAATCGAAGGTCGCAGCTCGATGACCTTGCGACCGTCATTTTTTCCAGCGGCAGCACGGGTGAACCGAAGGGGGTGATGCTCACGCACTACAATGTGGGTTCGAACGTTGAGCAACTCGAACAGGTGTTTGGATTGAATCGCAAGGATTCGCTGCTCGGCATCCTGCCGTTCTTTCATTCGTTCGGTTTTATGGGGACCTTGACGTTGCCGGCAATTCTCGGGGTGGGGGTCGCGTATCATGTAAACCCGCTTGACGGCAAAACGGTGGCGCAGTTGGTGAGGGACTACGAGCTTACCTTCCTGCTGGCCACGCCGACGTTCCTCCAGATCTATATGCGCGGTTGCGCACCCGAGGACTTTGGAAGCCTGCGGGTGGTGATGACAGGTGCTGAAAAGTTGCCCGACCGGCTGGCGGCTGCATTTGAGGAGCAGTTTGGAATTCGGCCGCTGGAAGGATATGGCTGCACCGAATGTTCGCCCGCAGTTGCTGTGAACACACTGGATTTTCGTTCCGCAGGATTCCGGCAAGTCGGGGGCAAACGCGGAAAGATCGGTCATCCACTTCCAGGCGTCACCATTCGCATCGTGAATCCCGAAACTGGAGTTCCTGTTCCCCAAGGTGAGGCAGGGCTGATGCTGGTGAAAGGGCCGAACGTCATGCGCGGATATCTCGGAAAGCCGGAGAAGACGGCGGAAGTTTTGGTTTCTGACGAGGTCGCGACGTTTGGTCACGCCGCACGCTCAAGCGCTGGGACGGGTGCGGGCGAATGGTACGTCACGGGCGACATTGCAGCCATCGATGAGGACGGCTTCCTTCAGATCACGGATCGCCTGAGTCGTTTTTCGAAAATTGGCGGCGAGATGGTTCCGCACATCAAAGTGGAGGAGAAGTTGCACGAGCTTGCAAATGCCACGGAGCATCTGTTTGTGGTTGCCAGCGTGCCGGACGAAAAGAAGGGCGAACGATTGATAGTCCTGCACAAATTGAAGGAGCAACCGCTTGATGCTGTTCTGCAGAAACTGTCGCAGACGGACCTGCCGAACCTGTGGAGGCCCCGAGCCGACCAGTTTTTTTACGTCGATGCTTTTCCATATCTAGGAACAGGCAAACTGGACTTGCGTGCGGTCAAGGCAATGGCTGCCGAGTTTGCGCAGCGCGTCGCGGTCGGGACTGAGTAGCGGCGGGCATCCTGCCTGCCGTAGAGCCTGGCTTCCAGCCCGGCGGCAGGAACCTCGGGGACGGCCGAGCGTGTAGTGAGATTCCAGCGTCGCTCGCTGTTTACGGTTCCTTTCCGGGCGGCGCGGATGCACGCCTTCTACGTCAGGCAGGGATGTCTGACGCCACGATGCGGAGTAGCGGCGGGCATCCTGCCTGCCGTAGAGCCTGGCTTCCAGCCTGGCGGCAGGAACATTGGGACGGCCGAGCGTGTAGGTAAAGTCCAGCGTCGCTCGCATGTTTACGGTTCCTTTCCGGGCGGCAAGGATGCACGCCCTCTACATCAGGCAGGGATGCCTGACTCTACGATGCGGAGTAGCGGCGGGCATCCTGCCTGCCGTAGAGCCTGGCTTCCAGCCTGGCGGCAGGAACGTCGGGGACGGCCGAGCGTGTAGTGAGATTCCAGCGTCGCTCGCATGTTTACGGTTCCTTTCCGGCGGCAAGGATGCACGCCCTCTACATCAGGCAGGGATGCCTGACGCCACGATGCGGAGTAGCGGCGGGCATCCTGCCTGCCGTAGAGCCTGGCTTCCAGCCTGGCGGCAGGAACGTCGGGGACTGCCGAGCGTGTGGTGAGATTCCAGCGTCGCTCGCATGTTTACGGTTCTTTTCCGGGCGGCAAGGATGCACGCCCTCTACGTCAGGCAGGGATGCCTGACGCCACGATGCGGAGTAGCGGCGGGCATCCTGCCTGCCGTAGA
>DASPIL010000002.1 GCA_035629175.1 Verrucomicrobiia bacterium
GTATTGTTGTTGGGTAATCATCTGGCTGCCGAGTTGAGGAGGGCTGGCCTGCGGCCAGCCTCCAACTCGCTGCCAAATGCTACCGGCTCACTGGTGATTTTTAATTGGCATTACTGGTGAAAAATAATCGTCACTGTCCACTTCTGTGCGTTTTAGAGGAAATTTCTGCAGGAAGGCGGCTGACGATTGCTCGTCAGCCGTGTGTGGTGGGCTGCGGCGAAGATCGCCGGAGCAGTGATCATCGGTTATCGCGGCTGAATGCGCTGAATGATCGTGGTGCGCGGGTGGCGCTTCGCCGTCCCGGCCTTTACAAACTGTCCGGTGATCGCGCTGCGTTCGACAACCCATGATTTCCGTTTCGATTTCATTTGCTGATCGAATTGAAGTTTGGACGCGGGGAACAGGAAGGCGGCGTGCATTTTAACCCGCCTTCCGTTCCCCAGTGTCCCCTGTTTACAGCGACATGCGCGAGACCGGATCGCTCCATTCGCTGGTGCCATTGCTTCCAATCGCACGCGCCTGGACCGTGTAGGTCGTTCCGGGGGTGAGATCGGTCAGGACGATCTTGCGAGGGTGGGTAAAGATCCCGACAACCTGCCAGCCATTTGTCCCGTAGCTCATGCGAACCTCATACGCACGGGCGGCGGGAACTGTCTGCAGACGGACCGCCATGCGGGTGGTCTGAGTGTTCTCGACGGTTTGAATGACGGGTTTGGTTACATCTCCCATTGGCCGGGGGACACCTGCCGGCTGGAACCCGGAGGTCAACAGCGTGGGCAGGTCGGGAGCCGTATTTTCCACATAGGTCGCGAGAAGCCCGAGCATTTGCTCAAGCTCCTTGCGGGCCTCGTTGCGCTCTGCGATTTCCTTGCGTCCGCCGTTGAGCGCGGCTACGAGTGCTTCGCTGTACCGTGTCAACGCCGCCAGGAACTTGTCCAGAGGCACGAACGGTGCAGGGAATGCCGGGTTATTGGTTAATGCAGTGAAGATGCTCTTGGCGAGCATTTCCAGAGCCGCGGTGGTGAGGCGCGGGAAACGGCGGGTTACTTTAATTTTCATACGAACAGGACCGACAATCCGCCAACAAAAAGCTGAGCGTCCAGCGAACAGTCCTTCGACCGTCGATCCATCAACACGACGGATCCTCAAGCCCGGCGGACACAGCACATCTCTGTGCTGATTATTGATTTACCGTGGGGGACTCGGCCGGCCCTCGAGGCAGCCCGGCTATTTCCTTGAGGGCCGCATAATGCATAACCCTTGCCAACCGGAACAGTGGCGAAAAGGACGGCCAGCCGGAAGGTCGTCAGATTCGCCAAGTTGTTGAAAGAACGCTGGTTAGGACCGCGACGCTATGATTTCGGCAGCTATGCCCGCAAACATGGGCAGACGCGACTAACCTTATCCAATGTCATTTTTACCCCATCCTCGTAATACAGTAACTGGACGCAAACAGGACACAGCCCGAGTGCCTGACGCACAACATAAGAAAGAGATTACTAATTGCCATATTATTGTCATGTGTTACAAAAAAAGGAGTTAGATGCAGCCAAAGATTCATCCGCGGCCTGGAAAAAATGCGTTTGCCACAAAGAATCCATACGAGCGTCACAACTTAGACCATGCGCGAGGAGGCAGATGACCTGCGCAAAAGAACGATTCAAGCCATTAGGTTGCAATGGTGGTTTGACCCATCCTCATAACAATCGAGCCGCCAAGCACGAGTTGGAGGAACAGCTCTTATGCAACTTCCCAGGCGTTCTTCTATATGACGTGCTCGTGCACCAATGACACTGACAAAGATGTGGGATTTGACGGCATGATAACGCTGCAACGCACCGATTGTTTAGAGCAGGTTCCGTGAAGAAAATAAACGTGCTGCCGGGAGGGAATTCTGGCGAAGGGCAAAACCCGCCGCGCGGCTGCGTCGTGGAAGGCAAACTGGCTTGGTTGCTCCTGAGCGATCTGTCCCTTTCCACGAAGGGTGCACCCCTGTTCTTTTGCAGAAACGCTCTTATGGGATTACAGGGGCGTACGCCGTCGCAGAACAGATAGAGTTAGCTGTCCCCTTTCGGATTAGCCTGAGTTTCAGCAATACCGGTAAGGATCTCGTCGGCTGCTTTTTCTTCCGCCAGGTTTTCTTTCAAAGTGCCGGCAATATCGGATCCTTCCAATTGTTCAGCCCAGGCACAGAGGGGTCCCATAAGTGGCAATTTCAGAAGCTGTTTCTAGGGGCTGCAAACGTCTGCAAGTTCGTCGAGGAAGAATTCACGCAGATCATTATTTTCGGACTGGGGGTTGGGTCGAGGCAGCGCCTCGGCCGCCCTTTTGAGATTTCGTTCGTTTTATCATGCGAACACGTTGCTGTGCGAATGAGTTCCGCGCAATCGGGATAAAGCCGCTGCAAATCTTGCCTGCGTTGTTTTCTCCGTTATCTCTGCGTTCTCCTTTTCAATGTTTTCCCATGAGGCGTTTCTGATTTTAACCACTACACGAATCCCTGCTAATGCGCAGGTTTTGCTTGAAACCGTTTTGCTGCCGGCGGGACGGGGCGTTGAACAGGAGCCCGCAAAGGTGCGGAGGAAGACATTTGGGCGGATCCTTTGCCATGGTTTAGGTGGGCTAAATAGAAGTTGGCGTCCCTTTGGCTGACGGCGTGATCTCGCTTAGCTCCTTTGGGAGGACGATCCGAAACGGCGAGCTGCGGTTCGGCGGCAGTCGTAGCACTTGAGTGTTGCGCAAAAACCTCCGCGGCGAACACGAGCCTCAATCTTAACGGGCTGGCATCGCGGCCTTCGGATGAAAGGGTTCGCTGCGGAATGGGCAGTCCCAACCGGCAGCCGCTCCGTATCCTTCGGCGGATGACAAATCGCAGCCGACGGATGAATAGTCTCCGCCGATTGCAGGGAGGTCTCCGCGGACTTGAGCGACTTATTGTTAACTTGCAACGAGGTCCCGCCCGGCTGCACAGAGGTCTCGTCCCCGTGCAGCGAGCTCTCGTCCGCGTGCAGAGAGCTCTCGTCTGCGTGCAGAGGGGTCTCGGCCGGCGGATGATCGGCGCCTGTTTTTGTGCTTATTTCCGAGGAAATATGAAACATCCGGCTGCAGAGAGGTCTTGTCCCCGTGCAGAGAGGTCTCATCCGCGTGCAGAGAGGTCTCATTCGCGTGCAGAGAGGTCTTGTTCGGCTGCATTCGGTCGGAGTTCTGGGATGTTGGGTTCCAGACGCGGGGGCAACGTCCAAGGCGTCTGACAGGACCTATCAGCACGCCGCATCCCGGGGCAATCCTGCAGCGCAGGCCTCACATCCGCGCGCATGTCGTTGACATCCGGTGCAACTCGGGGATATCCGGCCGCAACTGGGTGACATCCGGCGGCAATAGCGTGACATCCGGCGGCTGATAGGTCTTGTCCGACGACAGGCAGGGCGCATCGGACGGCTGATGGGTCCCATCCGCTGGGAGTCACTTCACATCTATGCCAACTTTTTCACGGATACGGCTGACGCCAGGGACATTCTGCCCTTCGTGTAAAATGACTGCGATCGCTTTGAGAAGTGGGCAGCATTTGCCGCAGCGATGGTGAGCGGCACGTGGTCGTTACAGACATCGAACACCGACCGCTTGTATTCGCTGTCCGCGCTGCCCTTCAGATGCAGGCCCTTGGTTTCGGCGACGAAGACTTCCCGGAATGCTTCCTTCGACCCCTCGTCATCGCGCAGAGTGAAAATAAAATCGGCGAAATGCGGTGCCGCTTCCATCCCTGGACGTAATAATCAATCCGAGCCGGGTTTCGGAACCAGAAATAAAGCCGTTCCTGTCTGTCTAGATACGTTGCAACATTGTTCTCGAGACCGTTCAAATCTTCCTCTGCAACGAAATCAAAAAGGTTCATTTCAAACTGGTTGCCATCGACGCGATTGGCTTTTTGCCGTCGTGGTGATTCAAGGCAAGGACCGCATTGAGTGCCGCTTCGCGTCAAAAGCGAAAATCAGATCTTGTTTAGTCGTTACCCTTTCATTACACCGATCGTCAGCCACCTGGGACGGCAATGGCGGGACACGAACCCGTAGCTGTCAAACGCAGGCGGCTTTTTTGTTGCCTGCATTCGAGTCGTTCGAACGTATAACCTGGCGCGCGAATCACGCGGAGCCCAAGACTTTGTGAAGCGGCGGCTGCAACAACTTATCGGATGGTATTTAACGCTTTGCTTTGCGCTTGCTGGCGCGATCGGGACGAATCCCATTTTGCATCGGCTCGTCGAGCATGGGAATCAGGGACCTTCGCACATCCACGCGGGCGCCTCGGGGATTTTCATTCCGACTGCTGCTCGCCACTCGCACGCATCGCAGCATTCCCATTCCATTGACGACGGACACAGCCACCCGCGCTCGCATGCGCACGACCACAGCTCTGCGCACCCTCCCCACGAACACTCGCACCCGGAACGTTCGGTGGCGCACCATCACGGTTTTGCGTTTTCGAATCCGTTGCTTTCAAGGTTCTGGCGGGCGCTTCTCGAAACTGTCCTTGCTCCCTCTCGGCGCCCGGGCGGGGTTAGGGCATTTGATCGAGTTGCTCCTCTCCCCGTCCCTCTCCTCCACTCCGAGTGGAAGAGAGGGGGACCAACCCGCAGCACAAATTCCTCATCTTCTTCGCCAGAAGTTCCAGAGCATCACCATGACAGCCTCGCGCAAACGGTCGCCAATGGCTTGCTGGAGGTGTTGCTCGAGTCTCCGGTTCTCGCAACGCTGCACCTTGCAATTGCGTACGTTTCCGGTGGAGAACCCAACCCAATCAAAATTGCTTTCTGGGATCCGCAAACGGCCTCTCGTGCCCCGCCGTTTTGGCAGGGCTAGCTCGCTTCGTTCCCGCAGCTCGCGAGTGTGAACACGACGCCGTGCTTGGCATGGTCGTCGCTCTTGCCTCACTGTGCGAACGAACGAGAAGGCTCTTCCTCCATCCGACTATCCAGGAATCAGCCCTGACGGGCAACCGACGCGTGATCGCCTGTCGCGTTCACGTCTTGAGACGGCGTCTTTATACATCGCTGGGTCGAATAACAATCCGCGCAGGAAAGCCGTGGTCGCAGCGAGTTCACATCAATTTGAAATACAGTTTCATGAAATACAAAGCATCATCAGACGTTCGGGTGGGAAGGAAGAGCATTGTGCGGCGCAACCCTCTGGCGGGTGCCCGCGCAACGACCGTTGCCCTCATGTGCATGGCTTGCAGCGGCGTTCATGGGCAGGAGAACCCGGCGCCGGCGAGCAGCCCGGCTCGAGACGGATTCAATGAGCAGACCCGCCTTCCTGAAGTCGTGGTTCGCGGGCGCTCCGATAGTCTTATCGGCATTGCAGACGCTGCATCGCAAGGGACGGTGGGCGCGGAGCAACTTGACCAACGCACGTTGTCCCGCCCCGGCGAGGTGCTGGAGACTGTTCCCGGATTGATCATCACGCAGCACAGCGGCGCCGGGAAAGCGAACCAGTTTTTCCTTCGCGGTTTCAATTTGGATCACGGAACCGATTTCGCGACGAGTGTCGATGGCGTTCCCGTGAATCTGCCGACACATGGACACGGACAAGGCTACACCGACTTGAACTTCATCATTCCCGAGCTGGTCGAGAGGGTGAACTTCCACAAAGGACCCTATTACGCTGAGTTGGGTGATTTTTCGTCGGCAGGCGCTGCCGATCTGCAGTATTTCCGTTCGCTTGAGCAAAGCATTGCGCAAGTCGAGGGCGGCAGCTTCGGATATGCGCGCGGATTGTTTGTTTCCTCTCCAAAGGTCGGCGCGGGTCAGCTTCTCTACGGGTTGGAACTATTTCACAATGATGGGCCGTGGAAGAATCCCGATGATTACCGGAGAATCAACGGGGTGCTCCGTTTCAGCCAGGGCGACAACGCGTTTGGCTGGAGCGTGACGGGAATGGCGTATGCGGGCGATTGGAACTCGACCGATCAAATTGCGCGGCGGGCTCTCGACCAGCCTGCCTTCAATCGATTTGATTCCTTGAACACCAGCGACGGGGGCGATTCCCATCGCTATTCGCTGAGTGCTGAGTGGCATCGCGCGGATGAGAACTCCGCCACGAAGGTCATGGCATACGGTTTCTACTACGATCTCGATTTGTTCAGCGACTTCACATACTTCCTCGCCAGTCCCGAAGGAGACCAGTTTGAACAGAAGGACAAGCGTTGGGTGGGCGGCGTGAAGGCGAGTCACACATTCTTCGGCCAATGGATTGATCGAGAGATGGAGAACACGATTGGTCTTCAGCTCCGCAGCGACTCCATCGAAAATGGGTTGTTTCAGACGGTTAACCGGCGACGCACCGACAAGCTCGACCACGAAGGAAACGTGATTCCCGCAGTGACGCGGAGCGATGAGGTTTTTGAAACCAGCGTGTCGCCTTATTTTGAAAACAGAATTCATTGGCATGAGAAAATCCGGTCTGTGCTCGGTCTGCGTGCGGACTACTACCACTTCGATGTGGATGGCAACGATGCGGCAAACGATGGCGGGGAGGACGATGCCATTGTGAGTCCGAAGGCCAGCCTCATCATTGGGCCCTGGGCACAGACTGAATTCTATTTGAGCGGCGGCCTTGGATTCCATAGCAATGACGGCCGCGGCGTCGCGTCACCGGGTGATCCGGCTGATCCGCTGGTGCGGACGTACGGCGCGGAAGCAGGAGTTCGAAACACGGCGGTCTCCGGCCTGCAAAGCACAATTTCTGTTTGGTGGCTGGACAGCGATTCAGAATTGCTCTTTGTCGGAGACGCGGGGACGACGGAAGCGAGCCGTCCCAGCCGCCGCTACGGGGTTGAGCTGGCCAACTATTACAAGCCCGTGCCATGGCTGGCGTTCGATGGGGACATGTCGTTTTCGCACGCTGAGTTTCGGGATAGCGATCCGTCTGGAGACCACATTCCTGGGTCGATTGAAAGCGTCATCGCGGCGGGCATCACGCTTGAACAGCAGGGCGAACGCGGATTTTTTGGCGGGGTGCGCCTTCGCTATTTTGGGCCGCGTCCGTTGGTTGAAGACGATAGTGTTCGTTCTGCTGAAACGATTCTCTTAAGTGCGCGCGCAGGCTACCGTTTCAACAAGCATTGGACCCTTGCGGTGGAAGCGTTCAACCTGCTGGATCGCAAAGAAAATGAGATCGAGTATTATTACCCCTCGCGTCTGGCTGGCGAAGGTGCAGGTCCGGTCGAGGGCGGATACAATGATCGCCACTTCCATCCAGTCGATCCAATTTCGTTTCGCGTCGCATTGACGGCCCGGTTTTAAAATAAAGTCGTTTCAAAATCGCTCACGCCAACCAAATGCACAAGGATCAGCGCTGCGGCAATGCGTACCTGTGCAGGGTCATTCGTAGCTCCCTCTCTTCCGCTCGGAGCGGAGGAGAGGGCTGGGGAGAGGAGGAGTGTTTAAACCTGAAAATGACATCACGCTGCAGAATGAATCAGAGCACCCTCTCCCCCGGCCCCTCTCCCGCTCCTGCGTCGCAGGCGAGGGGAG